>CAYZND010000044.1:10742-15391 GCA_964479495.1 uncultured Mesoterricola sp. | reverse complement strand
CCCGGTACGCCGCCACCCGCTTCCCCGGCAAGCCCCTGGCCCCCATCGCCGGCAAGCCCATGATCCAGTGGGTCTGGGAAGCGGCCCGGACCGCGGGGATCGGAACGGTGGTGGTGGCCACGGATGACGAGCGGATCCAGTCCGCGGTCCATGACTTTGATGGGCAGGTGGTCATGACCGACCCCGCCCTGCCCTCCGGCACAGACCGGGTGGCCGCGGCCATGGAAGCCCTCGGCTTGCCCTTCGATCTGGTCCTGAACATCCAGGGGGACGAACCCGCCATCCACCCCGAGACCATCGCCGCCGTGGTACGCCTCATGGAGGAGCGCCCGGATCTGCCCATGGGCACAGCGGCCTGCCCTTTCCAGGACTTCTCGGAGGTCTTCAACCCGAACGCGGTGAAGGTCGTGATCGACGACCATCACCGGGCCCTCTATTTCAGCCGGAGCCCCATCCCCTATGTCCGGAACTCCAAGGTCTTCGATCCGGACTTCCGATCCTGGGTCCGATCCGAAGATCTCCAGCATTTCCGGCGGCATCTGGGGATCTATGCCTATCGTCCGGAGGCCCTGCGCGCCTTCACGAAGCTGCCGCCGCATCCCTTGGAAAACGTGGAGATGCTGGAACAGCTCAGGGCCCTGGCCACCGGCATGGCCATCGGCGTGGCCTTCACTCCCCACCTGAGCCTTGGCGTGGACACCCCAGGGGATGTCCCCGCCGCGGAGGCGATGCTCAGGTCCCGCTGAGCCACTCCCGGACGAGCGCCTCGAAACGGTCGCCCCGTTCCTCGAAGTTGTTGAACTGATCGAAGCTCGCACAGGCGGGCGAGAGGAGGACCTGATCGCCAGCCTCGGCGATCCTCAGGGCTTCCCGGACGGCCTCGTCGAAGGGCTCGATCGTCGTGTGCGGCAGGTCGCCCAGCTCGTCCTCCAGCTTCGGTATGGCTTCCCCGAGGAACACCAGGCGCCTGAGCTTTCCTTCCAGCAGCCGCCGCAGGGGCTCGTAGGGCGTGCCTTTGTCCTGGCCGCCCAGCAGCAGGACCAGGGGGCCCGGCAGCGCCTTGATGGCGGTCATGGTGGCGTCCACGTTGGTGCCCTTGGAGTCGTTGTAGGCCTTGACGCCATCCTTCTCGCCGCACAGCACCATCCGATGGGCGAGACCGGGATAGGAACGGAGCCCAGCCCGGAGGCCATCGATCCCGGCCCCTCCATGGGAAGCCAGCACCGACGCGACCAGGGCGTTCTCCACGTTGTGGTCGCCCGGAATGCGCAGATCCTTGCGGTGAACCAGGGGTTCCGCACGATGCTCCGCATCCACGAGCCACAGCAGGCCATCGGAATCACACCAGGCGCCTGGGCCCTTGGGCGTGCCCCAGCCGAACCGGAACGGCTGGCCGTGCCCTGGTGCGAAGGCATCGAAGGTGGGGTCGGCCTGGGGCGTCAGCCGGAGATCCTGGGAGGTCTGCCGCTCGAAGATCCTCAGCTTGGCATCCAGGTAGGCCTCCATCGTGCCGTGCCGGGCCAGGTGATCCGGGGTGAGGTTGAGGATGACCGCGGCTTCCGCATGGAAGTCCCGGATCGTCTCCAGCTGGTAGCTGGAGCACTCGAGGGCATAGCGGGTTCCGGGTGCCTGGTGCTCTATGGCCGCCATCAGGGGCGTGCCGAGGTTGCCGCAGGCCACGGCGGGCACTCCGGCGGCCTTCAGCAGGTGGGCCGTGAGATCCGTGGTGGTGCTCTTGCCGTTGGTACCCGTGACCGCAAGGAGTACGGAGCCGTCATTCCTGGCCCGCAGCACCCGGTGGGCCAGCTCCAGCTCACCCACGACGGAAATATGGCGGTGCAGGGCCTCCTGGACGAAGGAGATGGAGGGCGGCACCCCAGGGCTCAACACCACTTCCTCGCAGCCCTCGAGCAAGGTGAGGGGGTGCTCACCCCAGACACCAGGTACCCCCAGCTCCGAGAGACGCTGCACCGTGAGGGGATCCGGCTCGGCACGGCGGTCCGTCAGGATCGTTTCCGTCCCCGTCCTGGCCAGGTAAGCGGCCACGGCCAACCCAGAACGACCTGATCCAACTACGACGACCCGTGACATGACGCCTCCCCGGATCCAAAGTCTAACCCGCGCAGCGGGCTCCGCGTGCGAAGACGATGGCGCGCGAGCAGCGATCTGATCAGAATGGGGAATTAGGTATCCGGGGTTCGATGAAGGAAGACATTCTCCAAAGCATCCTTTCAGGCCAGCAGCGGGCAATGACCTACGTACAGCCCATTTTCGGCCTGAAGAACGGCATGATCGAAGCCAAGGAGATCCTGACCCGGTTCCAGGACATGTATGGCCAGATGCAGGCCGTCGGAGCCCTCCTGGAGGATGGGGACCTGCCGCACGAGGACCGCATCAGCCTGGACCTCCTCTGCCTGGGTTCGGTCTTCGAGTCCCTGGCGGAGAATCCCATCACGGACCACCTGCTGTTCATCAACCTCCACCCCACGACCATGGAGTCCCAGGAGTTCTGGAACCGCATCCAGCCCTGGCTCTGGAACCTGTCCATCCCGCCCCACCGCATCGTCCTCGAGATCACCGAGGCCTACACGCTGCACAACCTGGACAAGCTCCAGAACTTCGCCCGGTGCCTGCGCGGCATGGAGCTTCGCATCGCCGTGGACGACCTCGGCTCTGGCGCCGCCTCCCTTTCCCACATGGCCCGGCTGACGCCGGACTTCATCAAGGTGGACCGCTCCCTGGTGCACCAGGTCCACCGCCGCCCTTACCAGGCCGCGCTGCTGAACGCCCTGGCCATCTTCGCGGAGCGCATGGGTGTGGGTTGCATCGCCGAGGGCATCGAGACCGAAGAGGAGCTGCGCACGATCATCGATGCCGACGTGCCCTGGGGCCAGGGCTACGCCCTCGGCGAGCCCGTGCCCCTGCAGATGGCCAGGACCTGAAGAGGCCCGTCCCTACCGGAGCTTCAGCGAGGACAGCGCCAGGATCGAGCAGACGATGGCGGTGATCCAGAGGCGGATGACCACCTTGGTCTCCTTGAGGCCGCCCAGCTCCAGGTGATGGTGGAAGGGGGCCATGCGGAAGATGCGCTTGCCGCCCCGTAGCTTGTAGCTGCCCACCTGGAGGATGACGCTGAAGGCCTCCAGCACGAAGAGCCCGCCGGCGATCACCAGGAGAAGCTCCTGCTTGATCATGATGGCCACGGTGCCCAGGGCCCCGCCGAGTCCCAGGGAGCCCGTGTCCCCCATGAAGACCTCGGCCGGATGGGCGTTGTACCAGAGGAAGCCCAGGGAGGCCCCCGTCATGGCGCCCATGAAGACCGTGAGCTCCGCCCCCCCGAAGACGTAGGGCACATTCAGATAGGCCGCGATCTTCACGTTGCCAGCCACGTAGGCAAGGATGGCGAAGGTGACGGCCACCACCAGGGTGCCGCCGATGGCCAGGCCGTCCAGACCGTCCGTGAGGTTCACCCCGTTGCTGGTCCCCACCATGACGAGCCAGATCCAGGGGATCAGGAAGACCCCGACATCGGGCCGGAACTTCTTGAAGAAGGGCACGGACAGCTGGCTGGTCTCGCTGCCCCGCAGGTTGAAGTACAGGATCAGGAAGGCCACCAGCAGCGTGATGAGGGTCAGCATCATCATCTTCTGCCAGCTGCTGAGCCCGAGGTTCTGCTTCTTGAGGAGCTTCTTGGCATCGTCGAAGGCTCCCACGGCGCCGAAGCCCAGCAGGGAGAGCAGCGCCACCCAGATGCCCGGACTCTTGAGGTCGCACCAGAGGAGGGTCGAAATCAGGATCGCGCCGACGATCAGCAGGCCGCCCATGGTGGGCGTGCCGGCCTTGACCTTGTGGTGCTCGGGGCCTTCTTCACGAATATGCTGGCCCATCTTGAGCCGGGTGAGGGTCCGGATCAGCCAGGGGCCGAAGGCCAGGGATAGGAGCATGGCGGTGGCGGCGGCCATGGCCGCCCGGAAGGTGACATACCGGAACACCGAAAATCCGGGAATCACGTCGCGGAAAGGGAAGAGCAACCAAGGAATCATTCAGCACCCGTTCATCAAGTTCATGTCGTTCGTTCAGCCGAGGATCTCGCCGCTCCGCACCGGCGGGCAATCCCCATGCTCGCCCAGGATCCACGTCACCACCCGCTCGGCTTGCCAGAAGAGGCTGCCTTTGACGAGGATGCGGGCCCCTTTTGGCAGAGTCGTCAAGCCTGAGGGATCGTCCCTCAAGGACGGGAAGTCCGGGAAGGGACGAGCCCCCTCGCCGAACCCTTCGGCGAGGGTTCGGGCGTGGTCACCGTAGACCCACAGGCGACGGATCCCGGCCTTGCGAAGCCCTTCGCCGGTTTCCCGGTGCAGCCGCTCCGCCTCGGAACCCTGCTCGCGCATGCAGCCCAGCACCGCCACCGGATCCCCGCCCTCCAGCTCCAGGAGCGAGCCGGCACAGGCCAGGATCGAATCCGGGCTGGCGTTGTAGGACTCGTCCAGGAGCCAGCCGCCGTCCTTCAACGCATGCAGGCGACCCCGTCCCTTGCCGGGTTCCACGGCCTCGAGGCCGCGGACCACCGGCTCCGGAGCATGGCCGGCCAGGATCGCCGCCGTGGCGGCGAGGGCCGTGAACGGCGGGCACACCAAGACCTCCACGCC
>CAYZND010000044.1:0-10732 GCA_964479495.1 uncultured Mesoterricola sp. | reverse complement strand
GGGCCGCGTTGCGCACATGGTGGCTTCCCCTGAGCTTCAGGGAGACCTCCAGAAGGCCGCCCGGGGTGCGCAACCGGAAGCGCTCCCCCTTGGGCCCCAGGGATTCCGCCGCCTCCCAGCCGAAGGCATGGCCTTCGCCAACCCCCACGGCCTCGGCATGGCGGGCCCAGGGCTGGAGGGCGATCCAGCGGCACCAGGGATCAGAGGCCAGGTGCACCCATCGCCCGCCGGTCCGGATGCCCTCCACCAGCTCGCCCTTGGCCCGGGCGATGCCTTCCTGGCCATCGGGGAAGAACTCGATGTGGGCCGTGCCCACGTTGGTGATGATGCCCATGTCCAGGGGCCCGATCTCCGTGAGCCGGCGGATCTCGCCGGGGGAACTCATGCCCATCTCCAGCACCACCGCGGGAACCTCCGGCGGCAGGGTGGCCAGAGCCTCCGGCAGGCCCAGGGTGTTGTTCCGGTTGCCGGGCGTCTTCCAGGCCCCCGTGGCCGAGGCCAGCAGGTCCTTGGTGCTGGTCTTCCCCACGGATCCCGTGACTCCGAAGACCGTGGGGGGGCGGAAGGCCTCCAGGCGGGCCTGTCCCCACCGCTGCAGGGCCTGCACGGTATCGGCCACCACCAGCTGCGGGACCGGCAGATCCAGTTCGTGGTCCACCAGAAGCGCCGTGGCACCCCTCTCCACGGCCGCAGCGGCGAAATCGTGCCCATCCCGCTGGGCGCGGATGGCCACGAAGCAGGCGCCGGGCTGGAGCGTGCGGGTGTCCAGGGAAAGCGAAGAGGGGATGATCTCCTCGCCACCTGTGAGGCGAGCGCCCAGGTGGCCTGCAATGGTCGGGAGGCTCCAGAGGCTCATGGCTGCTCGCTCCAGGGACGGGCGATGGGTTCGCCCCGCAGGACCGCCTCCACCGCTCCCCGATCGCTGTAGGGATGCTTCACGCCCCTCACTTCGTGGTAGGGCTCGTGCCCCTTCCCCGCGATCAGCAGCAGATCACCCGCTCGGCAGTCGGCCAGGGCAGCCCGCACGGCATCCACCCGGTCCGTGACCCGGTGATAGCGGGCGCCATCCTGCCGGACGGCATCGGGAACCCCCGCGGCGGCGTCGTCCAGGATGCGCTCCGGGTCCTCGAACCGCGTGTTGTCGGAGGTGTGCCAGACCACATCGGCCCCGCTCGCCACGGCGGCGGCCATGATGGGTCGCTTGGCGCGATCCCGGTCTCCTCCGCAGCCGAAGATCACATGGAGCCGTCCCCCGGGCCGCAGCAGCCGGCGGCCTTCCGCCATGAGCTTCTCCAGGGCGTCCGGCGTATGGGCATAGTCCACCATGACGCCGAAGGGCTGACCGCAGTCCACGCGATCCAGGCGACCGGGCGCACCGGTCAGGGTGGCCAGGCCGGGAAGGAGGTCCGGGAGGTGAAACCCCGCCTCGGCAGTGGCGGCCAGGGCGGACAGGAGGTTGTAGACGTTGAAGCGCCCCAGCAGCGGGCTCTCGATCTCCCAGGCTCCCCCGGGCGTCGTGAGGCGGAAGCGGGTTCCCGTGGGGCTGAGCCGCAGGTCCGTCACGCGGTAGTCCGCCGCCTGGTCGATGCCGTAGCTGCGGAACCGGGACCGGCCGGGCCGCTCGGCCATGAGGCGCTGCCCGTAAGGATCGTCCCCGTTCACGAGGGCCCGGTCGGCCTGCTGGAAGAGCCGGCACTTGGCCTGGAAGTAGGACTCCATGTCGCCGTGGAAGTCCAGGTGGTCCTGGGTCAGGTTGGTGAAGACGCCCACCCGGAAGTGCGCGCCGTGGACCCGGGCCAGGCAGAAGGCATGGCTGCTGGTCTCGATGGCCAGGGCGGCGTCTCCCGCGTCGAGGCTCTTCTTCAGCCAGCGGTAGAATACCGGGCTCTCGGGCGAGGTGCGGGTGGCTTCCACCTCCTCCGCGCCGGCGGCATTCAGCACGGTGCCGATGAGGCCGCAGCTGCGACCCGCGCCGCGGAAGAGCTGCCGGATGAGGGTGGTGGTGGTGGTCTTGCCATTGGTGCCCGTCACGGCGATGACAGGCAGGGTTTCGTCGGGGCAGCCGTAGACCCGGCGCGCCGCCTCCGCCATGCCTTCCCGGGGCTGGGCCAGCTGCGCGAAGCCCACCGTCGGAGGGACCGGGATATCCCGGTCACAGAGGATCGCCGTGGCCCCCGCCTCCAGGGCCTTCGATACGAACTCGACCCCATCGGTCTTCTCGCCCTTGAGCGCAACGAAGGCCCAGCCAGGGGCCACCTCCCGGCTGTCACAGCCGAGGCCGACCACTTCGATATCCCTGGGTCCCCGCACCGCCACGGTGTCCAGGCCCTCGATCATCCGTCCGAATTGCATGCTGTCCCTTCCTAAGGTTCCTTCATCCGAAGTTTGACCGCCGTACCCGCTTCCAGGGGCCCGCCGGGTTCCGGTTCCTGCTCCGCCACCCGATAAGCCGTGCTTCCCTTTTCACCGAGACCCACCACCTGGGGTATCCCGCCCGCAAGAACCACCCGGTGGACGGCGGACTTGAGGGAGAGCCCGCGAAGGTCCGGCACCTTGCCCACCTCCACATGCACCACCGCCTCGTTGTCCTCGCTGGTGGGCCAGTCCCGCAGGGAGAGCTTGAGGTCCGCCTCCGGTTCCGCCGTGGAGCCCGTGGCGCGGTAGCGCATGATCCCGTCGCCGATCTTCTTGAAGAGGGGGGCCGCCACGTCGCCGCCATACATGCCCACCTCGGGCTCATCGAGCATGAACAGCATCCCGTACTGGGGCTTGTCCGCCGGGAAGAAGCCCATGAAGGAGGCGTAGTGCTTGCCGGGATCGTACTTCCCGTTGGTGATCTTGCGCGCGGTGCCCGTCTTGCCGAAGGCCACCACGCCGCCGTCCAGCTGGGCCTTCTTGGCCGTGCCCTGGGTGATGACGCCCTTCAGAGCTTCGCGCATCAGGGCGGAGGTCTCCTCGCTGATGACGCGCTCCTCGCGAACCTTGGGCTTGTATTCCTGCAGTGTGACGCCCTGGTCGTTGAACACCTTCTGCACGAGGTAGGGCTGCATGAGCTTGCCGCCGTTGGCCAGCACGCAGCCCGCCATGAGGATCTGCAGGGGGGAGACGGAGAGGCCGTAGCCGTAGCACATGGTGGGCTGGGTGGTGGAGCTCCAGCGGTCGGGGGCCAGCAATCGTCCGGCGGTCTCGCCGGGGAAGTTGAGGCCCGTGAGGTCGCCGAAGCCGAACTTCCTTAGATACTGATAGTGCGTGGCGGGATCCAGACGCATGCCGATCTTAGCCGCCCCTACGTTGGAGCTGAGCCAGAGCACCTCTTCGAAGGACATGACCCCGCCCTTGTGGGTGTCGGAGATGGTGAGGGTCTTGTTGAAGACCCACTTTCCGCCGCCCACATTGATCGATTCCCCCAGGTGGACCTTGCGTTCCTCCAAGGCGATGGCCGCCGTGAAGATCTTCATGGTGGAGCCGGGCTCGTAGCTGTCCTCCACGGGATGGACCTTGCGGGCCGCGCGCTGGCGGTCCAGCTCCCGCCGGTAGTCCTCCTTCTCCGCCGGGCTGAAATCGGCCGGGTTGCGGTTCTGGAACTTGCGCGGCAGCACGTTGTTGGGATCGAAGGGGGGCGTGCCCGCCATGGCGAGGATCTCGCCGGTGTTGGGATCCACGACCACCGCATAGGCGGTCTGGGGGCGATGGAGCTTCACCCCTTCGTCCAGGGCCTGCTCCACGAGGGTCTGGATCGTGGCGTCGATGGTGAGCTGAAGGGTGGACCCGTTGACGGGCACCTTCGTGAAGGTCTCCTCGGGAACAAGCAAACGACCCTTGGCATCCCGCGGAGCCACCAGCTCCCCAGGCTTGCCCGCCAGCTGCTCGTTGAAGGTGCGCTCGGTGCCCAGCTGACCGATGCCGTCGATGTTCGTGAAGCCGAGGATCTGGCAGGCCAGACTTCCACGGGGATAGAACCGCTTGCTCTCCGGGAGGAAGTCGATCCCGTCGAGCTTCAGGGCGCGGATCGCCTCCACCTTGCTCGTGGGCAGCTGCCGCTCGAGGTAGACGAAGGGCTTCTTGCGGAGCAGCCGCTCCAGGATGGTCGCCTTGGGCATGTCCAGGATGGGCGCCAGCTTGGCGGCCACCTTGGCGGCCGCTTCGCGATCCGGCTCGCCCCAGGAGCGGACCTGGTCGTCACGGTCCGTCTTGGAGTCGGGATAGAAGGTCGGGGGCGTGACGAAGAGGCTCTCGACTTTCAGGGAAATGGCGAGGGAGCCCCCCTTGCGGTCCCTCAGCTCGCCCCGGATGGGCGGGATGGGAATGGTCGTGGTGTGCTGCTGCTGGGCCCGCCGCCGGTATTCGGGGTGCTTCACCACCTGCAGCCAGAAGAGCCGAAGGATGATCAGGAAGGTCCAGAACAGCATGCCCCAGAGGATCCAGGGCATGCGGGAAGCCGCCAGATCCTGGGCCTCGGGCCGCCCCAGCAGACGCCGGGGAGACGTCGGACCACTCATCAGTCTGGAGAAAACCACGTGCTCAACCCCTCACCCCTTCAAGGGGTCCTCTCCATGCTACCGGATCGGCATCACAGCCCGTTGGCCGGGGCGGGATTCAACCGGGCCAGACGCTGGTCTTCTGCAGTAAAGGAACGCAGGATCAGGTGGCCCTGCTTCCTGGGCTGGAGCCCGGACTGCTGGGCGAAGCTCTGGATCTCGTCGTCCCGCTGGAAGCGCGAGCGCTCCAGCAGCAGCTGCCGGTGGGTCTCCTCCTCGTGGCTGATCCGGGTGCGGATCTCGCTCATCTCGTAGCTGAGGCGCGTCTGCTGGACCTTCAGGTAGGCCATGGTCGCCAGGGGCATGGCCACGGCGGCGGCCAGGAGGAGCATCCGCAGGATGCCCTCGCCTTCCACCTGGCGGGTGTGGGTGGGAGCGTAGCGGCGGGATGTCTGCATGGCGATCATGGCAACCTCGGGTCTTCAAAGACGCTCGGCGATCCGCAGGCGGGCGGACCGGGAGGGAGGGTTGGCAGCAGTCTCCGCCTCGCTGGGCGTCAGGCCCCGGGTGTGGATCAGCTGCAGGAACTTGGGCATGGGCTCAGGGGACGTGCGGCCCGGACCGTCGTAGATGCCGGCCAGCCGGCGCAGGGTCTGCTTGACGATGCGGTCCTCCAGGCTGTGGAAGGAGATGACCCCCAGGCGGCCACCGGGTTTCAGCCGGCGGACGGCCTGTTCGAGGGCGATTCCCAGACCCGTGAGCTCGCCGTTGACGGCGATGCGGATGGCCTGGAAGGTCCTCGTGGCCGGGTTGATCTGCTTTTTGCGCTTGGCGATCTCCGGTGAGAGCACGGTGTAGATGGCGGCCGCCAGGTCGAGGGTCGTGTGGAGGTGTCCGCTGTGGAAGGCCTCCAGGATGGCCTTGGCGATGGGCCGGGAAGCCCGCTCCTCGCCGTACTCGTAGATGGCGTCGGCCAGGGTGCGCTCGTCCTGTTCCGCGATCCACTGGAGCGCCGTGAGCCCCGTCTCGGGGTTCATCCGCATGTCCAGGGGACCTTCCTCCCGGAAGCTGAAGCCCCGGTTGGGATCCTTCAGGTGCAGAGTGGAAACGCCCAGGTCCATGAGGATGACATCCAGACCTTCGGGAGCCTGCAGATGGAGCCACGCCTCGAAGGCAGGATCGGTCCACACGTCCTCATAGGTCGCGGCCAGGATGGAGAGGCGGGCGTCGTGGCCCAGGCGGGCCTTGGCCGCGTCGCGGGCAAAGGGGTCACGATCCACGCCCAGGTAGCGCACCTGCCGGTCGCAGCGGGCGAGGATGGCCTCGGCGTGACCCCCAAGCCCGAGGGTCAGATCCAATACGCGCCCCCCCTGGGGTACGGGGAGGTTCTCCAGAACTTCCTGAAGGAGCACGGGCTGGTGGACGATGGGGGTCTTCACGTCAGATCCCCAGCTCGGCCAGGGCGGCCAGGTCATCGGTGGTGATGGGTTCGGCCGCCAGGCGCCGCTCGAAGCCACCGCGGTTCCAGATGGCCAGGTGGTCCATCTGGCCCAGGATGGCCACTTCGCCCATGAGCTGGGCCGCCTCCCGGAGGATGGGGGGGATCACGAACCGGCCCTGGGCATCGGGCTCCACCTCACTGCCGTAGTAGGCGGTCACTTCCAGGAAGCGGCGCTTGGCCGGGTTGGTGCCGGGCACCTGGGCCAGCCGGGCCTCGATGGCTTCCCAGACAGGTAATGGGTAGAGGCGGGCACTGCGCCCATCCAGGGAGGTCAGGTAGTGCCGAGAGCTTCCCCCGCCCTCGCCCTTCGCGAAGGCTTCCAGGTCGGCTTTGAAGGTGGTGGGCAGCTTCAGCCGGCCCTTTTCATCCACCGTCGCCGGGGAATTGCCGCGGAGTCGCAGCACTCGGTTGACCTTTCAAGAACGTCCCCCAGGGATGGAATGGGCTTCGTCGACCACTTTGATCCACTTCACTCCATTTTTAACCACTGAGTTCCACTCACAAGTTTAGAAATGGGCCCAGTTGTCACAAGCCAAAATAAAAACGAAAATCGCACTTTATTGGTGCCGCTTGCCCAAGCGCTTCCGGGAGGTTCTGGAACGGCCCAAGTCGGGGCTTTTCCAGGAGTTCAGGCCGGAAGGAGGTAACTTAAGGGGTAGGCAAGCGCCACTTCAGGTGACCATGGGCAGCGAATCGAGCGAGACAGCATTCCCGAAAGCAGGCGAAGGCGAGGACCCGGGGTTTGGCACCCGGGCCGAACCTGGTACAGGTCGTCTGCTGGGGCGGAACGGTCAGTTCCAGGTGGAGCGCACTGGCCTGGGCTGGCGCGAGACGTTCAGCCCATACCACCTGCTCATCACCATGGATTGGGTGCGCTTCCACACCGTGGTGCTCCTGTCCTATCTGGTGGCCAACTGCCTCTTCGCCCTGGGCTACCTTGCGCTGGGCCCCGGGAGCCTCCGTCCCGCCCCGGAAGGTCTTTGGGAACGGTTCCTCAACGCCTTCTTCTTCTCCGCGCAGACGCTGACCACCGTGGGGTACGGGCACATCAGCCCCCAGGGCACGGGTGCGTCCTTGCTGGCGGCGGTGGAGTCCCTGTTCGGGCTCATGTCCTTCGCCCTGGCCACGGGCATTCTCTTTGCGCGCTTCTCCAGACCCCATGCGCGGATCCTCTTTGCCAAGCGCGCCGTGGTGCGCCCCTTCCAGGGAGGGACCGCCCTGATGATCCGGCTGGTCAACGCCCGGACCAACCATCTCATCGAAACCCGGGCGCGGCTGCTCCTCTCCCGGCTCCGGGCGCGGCCTGACGGACTGATAAGGGTCTACGACGAACTGTCTCTGGACCGGCACCACGTGAGCATGATGCCCCTGGACTGGACCCTCGTACATCGGATCGATGCCGACAGCCCCCTATCCGGCGTGACCAGCCAGGACCTGGAGCGGGATCAAACGGAGGTTCTGGTGCTCTTCCAGGGATTCGATGAGACCTTCTCGCAGACGGTGCATGCCCGGATCTCGTACCAGGCGGATGAGCTCCTGTGGGGTCGCCGGTTCGCGTCCATGCACCATCCCGCCCCGGACGGTCGCATGCGTCTGGATGTGGGAAAGCTGTCCAGCACCGAGCCGGCTCCGGACTGATCACGACCGGATGTGCCGCCTCGCATGAGCATACAGGGCGGGCCAGAGGACGCTCAGGGCCTCGTGGACCAGCACAGGCAAGGCGGGCCGGCCATTCCCGGCGACCCAGAGCCGTTCCGCCTCCCGAAGGGCGCTCAGCACGCAGGCGGCTTCGAAGGAAGCCGTGCGCTCACCGAGGGGCCCCGCGGCACCCCAGCGCTCGAAATGGGCTGCGAGCACCGCCTGGAGATCGCGCTCCAGCCGGAGCCGGTGCGCTTGCAGGCGGGGCTGGTTCTCGATGAAGGCCAGGCGCCGCAGCCAGTGCTCCTGCTCCTCCTGCTGGTGGCGGGCCAAGGCCAGGCAGGTCTCCAGGAGCCCCACCCGCTCGAGCATCTCCCCCAGCAGCGTCAGCGTCTCGCCGTGCTCGGGGAAGAAGAGGTCCTCCACCCTCCCTGGGCTGCGCAACCCGCCACCGAGCTCGTGCGCCAGCTCACCGGGGTCGAGGGCATCGAAGCCCTCCAGGGCGGCCCGGTCCATGACCCGCTCCAGCAGGGCGCGCCGCTGCAGGCGCTGCCGCTCCAGCCTTCGTTCGCTCATCCAGACATCCTGCCACGGGACGGGATTCCGCCGCCGTGCCGTCCTCAATGGAAACGATCCATTGACAAATGTCGAGTTGCGATCGAAACAATACCCCACCCATGCCCAGGCCTCCTGGGCTCAGGCCTCCCTGATCCTGGGCCGAAAGAAAGACAGGAACCCCGCCATGCCACACCCCTCCATGTCTCCCATCCCCGGCAGCCGCATCGTGCGTTACGCGGGGGACCGGATCCGCTTCACCCTCTCGGCACCGGGACCCGAAACTACCGGCTGGCAGGCCTTCCTGCGCACGAACCTGACGCGGGCGGCCAAGGCGCGGGAGGAAGTGATCGCCCTCTCCGGCGCGAGGCCAAGTGAGTCCAGGACCTTCGCGGGCGCCAGCTGGCGGGACATCCCGCTCCGGCCCACGGGCGAGGGCTGGGAGCTGGACCTCGCCCTCACCGAGGTCGGCTACTTCCGCGCCAAGTCCTACTGCCTGGATCCCGAAGGGCGCCAGCACTGGCCCGAGGGCCAGGATGTGGGGATCTCGGTCCACCCGGACCACCTCCGCACGGGGAACACCATCTACTGCGCCTTCCCCCGGATGTTCGGCGAGGCGCGCACCGCCCGCACCACGCGGATCCCTGCGCTGGAGGAACAGCTGAAGGGCCTGGACCAGCAGGGCTACGCGGTGATCCCGCCCTCCGGCAAGCTGCGGGACCTCACCGCCTGCGTCCCCCACATCGTGGAGACGCTGGGCTGCCGGATCCTCCACCTGCTGCCCATCGGCCCCACGCCCACGACCTACGCCCGCATGGGCCGTTTCGGCAGCCCCTACGCCCTGCTGGACTTCACAGGCATCGACCCGGCCCTGGTGGACTTCGACCAGCGCACCACCGCCGTGGATCAGTTCCGGGAGCTGGCCTACGCCGTGCACCTTCGGGGCGGATTGGTCTTCCTGGACATCGTCGTGAACCACACAGGCTGGGGCTCCAAGCTCCAGGAGAAGCGGCCCGACTGGTTCCAGCGCAACGCGGATGGGACCTTCCACAGCCCCGGCGCCTGGGGCGTCACCTGGGGGGATCTGGTGGAGCTGGACAACAGCCACCCGGAGCTGTGGGAGGCCACGGCCAAGGCCCTGCTCACCTGGTGCCGGCGGGGCGTGGACGGCTTCCGCTGCGACGCGGGCTACATGGTGCCCCTGCCCGCCTGGCAGTACATCGTCGCCCGGGTGCGCCAGGAGTTCCCGGATGCGGTCTTCCTGCTGGAGGGACTGGGAGGCGCCTGGGAAGCCACGGAGTCTCTCCTCACCGAAGGGGGCATGCAGTGGGCGTACTCGGAGCTCTTCCAGAACTATTCGCCCCAGCAGGTCTCGGGCTACCTGGACCACTTCATCCGCCAGTCCGAGCGGGTCGGTGCCCTGGTGCACTACAGCGAGACCCATGACAACGACCGCCTCGCCAAGCAGGGTCCGGCCTGGTCCCGGTTGCGGAACCGCCTCTGCGCCCTGGCCAGCCAGTGCGGCACCTTCGGCTTCACGGGCGGCGTGGAGTGGCTGGCGGCGGAAAAGATCGAGGTCCACCAGGCCCGGGGCATGAGCTGGGGCTCGGAGCCCAACCTGGTGCCCGAGCTGGCGCGCATGAACAGGCTCCTCAAGGACCACCCGTGCTTCTTCGATGGCGCCGCGCTGGAGCGTCTCAGCCCGGAGGATTCGCCGGTGCTGGTCCTGCGCCGGACCTCCCAGGACGGCCTGGACCGCTGCCTGGTGCTTGTGAACCTGGACGTCGAGCGACCCCACGGCCTCGACCTGGAACTGCCCGCCTGGGCGGGTATCCCCCTCAACCCTGTGGACCTGCTGGAGCAGGAACCCCCCACGCTGACCGCCACCCCCACCGGCACCCGCAGCTGTTCGCTGGAACCTGGCGCGAGCTACTGCCTGGCGCCCAGCCATGCGCCCGTGGGTCTGGCCGGGGAGGCCTATCGCACCCTGCGAGCGCAGGCGGCCTGGGCCTACCGGCACCTGGAACAGGTCGTGCCTGCGGAGAAACTCGGCCCCGCCTCCTGGCAGGAGTTGGGCGCCCTGGCTGCCCGGCAGCCCGCCGCCTTCCTGGGATGCCTGCCCTCCCTGGATGCCCAAGCGGCCCGCCGGGACCTGATCTCGGCCGTGAAGAGCGCCCTGACCGAGGACGGTTACCGCCGGGTCGTGGCTTGGCAGCCTGCGGATGCTTCGCGGATCGTGCCCGTGCCCCCCGGCCACTGGCTGCTGGTGCAGGATACGGTCCCCTTCGAGTTCACCCTGCTGAGGCCGGACCGCCGCCCCCTGCACCTCCGCTCCATCCCCTCAGGCCAGGGCTTCATCGCCGCCATCTTCCCTTCGGAACTGACGGTCGAAACCGAGCCCCTGGAAGCGGACCTCGTGCTGGACCGCTTCACGGAGGCGGGACGGCAGGTGAAGAGCCGCCTGAGGCTGCTCGCGCCGGCGCCCCGGTTCCAGCCCGGCGCCCCGGCGGGTCTGGCCCTCCTCACCAATGGCCGGGGGGCCATGGCCCGGCTGCACGCC
>CAYZND010000043.1:0-15467 GCA_964479495.1 uncultured Mesoterricola sp. | reverse complement strand
CAGGACGTGCCGAAGGTGATGATGGTGCCGTTTACAACAATGATTCTGGAAGGCATGTGCGACTCCTACGCGACTCGATACACACGGATGGGAAGGAACGTTTGATCATCCTGCTTTATCCCCTTCATCCCCTTTATCCCTGTTTTAAAGATCTTTTTGAACAGGGATGCAGGGGATGAAGGGGATAAGAGAAAAAAGCAACATGGGGTTAGTCCATGTGAACAGGATCAGTGTTCGGACAGCAGGGCTTGTTCTTCGGTGGTTCGTTCTCGCATGTAGAGCGCCCCGGAGAAGCACTTCTGGGCGCAGATGGAGCAGCCGATGCACTTGGAAGCGTCGGTCGTCGGCACCTTGTCGCCGTTGAGCGAGATGGCCAGGTACGGGCAGCGGGTGCAGTTGCCGCAGTGCTCGCAGAGCTCGGCGTTGACGGCGCTGATCTTCTTGACGGGGGAGAGCTCCATGAAGCCGGTGATGGGGCCGGGCAGGGCGTAGCCGATGAGCTGGTTCACGCTCTTGATGCCGCGGGCTTCCATCAGGTGGCTGAGGCCCTGTTCCAGGTCGTGGATGATGCCGTAGCCTTCCTTCATGACGATGGTGCAGAACTGCACGGTCTTCACGCCCAGGGCCAGGAAGTCTGCGGCGGCCTTGTAGTTCATGGGGCCGCCGTTGCCGCTGATGTGCATGCCCATCTTGGAGACGTTGGCCAGCGTCAGGTTGCTGATGGCGGTCACGCCTTCGCCGGAGAGGCCGAGCACGATGCCCTCCTCCCAGGTCTCCTTGGTGCCCTTGCGGAAGGCCATGCTGGGGAAGGAGTTGGCCAGGGTGACGCCCGCCTTCTTGCCGGGATACTTGGCGAAGACCTGCCGGATGGCGTCCATGATCGGGTAGATGGCCGTGACGGCGGCGGTGAGCTTGAAGAGCTTGGGGACCTCGGGGTCGGAGACCTCCATGACCCAGTCGATGATCTTGGCGGTGAGCTCGGGGTCCTGGCTCACGATGTCGCCCTTGGTGCCATCGCCGCCCTGGGGGCAGGAGAGGCTGTATTCGATGCCCATCACGCCGCAGGCTTCCAACTTCTGGGTGTTGTGCTGCCAGCCGGCCTTGTCATGGGCGTCGTCGCCCGTCACGGGGCCGCCGGTGCTGGCCATGGTGAGGCGGTCCGGGAACTCCTTCACGAGCTTGCGGACTTCCTCGCACACGCGGTCCATGGGGTGGCCGCTGACGTTGTCGCAGTTGGCGTACGTGTCCTTGGTGATCTGGAACATGTACTCGCCGGGGATGTGGATGTCCACGCCGTCGAAGCAGGTCTTCATGACGCCGCCCGCCCAGCCGGCCTCGTAGGCCTTCTTCATCTGCTCGTAGCCGTCGCTGGGAGGTGCGGCGCTGAGCAGGAAGGGGGAGCGGAGCTTGCGGCCGAAGAAGTCGGATTCCAGAGAGACCGGCTTCAGGATGTGGCCGGGCAGGTGGGTACGGCTCTTGGTGGGCTTGTCCACCACGGGGGCGGGCTGGTTCAGCAGATAGGCTTCCACGGCCAGGGCGATGTTCTTGCCGGCGGCGGAGGCTTCCACCACGGTGGTGGGGCCGTTGGCCAGGTCTCCGGCGTGGAAGACGCCCTTGACGTCCTCCTTGGCCATGGCGCCCCGGGCGCCGATGGCGATGACCACGACGTCGAAGGCCAGGGTGTAGAGACCGGCGGCGGCATCATCCACCATGTTGCGGGGGTGGAAGGGCTTGCCCTCGGGCAGCACCACGCGCATGGTCTTGAGGCCCTTCACGCGGCCTCCGTCCACCACGATCTCGGTGCACTTGGTGCGGCCCGTGACGGCGATGCCCTGCTCCAGGAGCTCGGCCCGCTCCGTCCCCGTGAGGGGCATCTCGTGCAGGGTCTCCAGGCAGAACATCTCCACGGCTGCGCCGTGCTGGCGGGCTTCCGCCGCGCAGTCCACGGCCACGGCGCCGCCGCCGATGACCGCTACGCGCTTGCCCTTGAGGTCGCCGGGCTGGTTCAGGAAGGCGATCCAGTCCAGGGCCTTGTCCTCGCCGGGGATGCCGAGCGTGTAGGGGGCATCCAGGCCGGTGGAGACGACGACGGCGTCGAACCCCTTCTTCAGGAGCTCGGAGGGCTTCTCCACGGGGCTGGAGAGGCGGATCTTGGCGCCGGTCTGCTGCTGCAGCCAGGCGATGTCGGACTGGAGGACCTGCTTGTCCAGGCGGTGGTCAGGGATCAGGTTGCACATGCCGCCGGGCTTGCTGTCGCGCTCGAAGACCTCGGCGGTAAAGCCCTTCTGGGCCAGCATGGCCGCGGCCGCGAGGCCGGCAGGACCGCCGCCCACCACGGCCACCTTCTTGCCGTTGGCCTGAGGCTGGTTCAGGGAGGGCATGACGCCCAGGGCCTTGGCCTTCTGGATGATGGTGGCCTGGACCGCCGGGATGTTCACGGGATGGTCGAAGGTCCGGTGGGAGCAGGCTTTCATGCAGTGGAAGTCGGGGCACACGGCGCCGCAGATCCCGCCCAGGGGGTTGTGGCCCATGATGAGCGTGGCGGCGCGCTTGTAGTCCGCGGGCAGGCCCACCCGGGCCGCCATGATGAAGTCGGCGGGGGAGCAGTCGGCGGGGCAGGCCTCCTTGCAGGGCTTCTCTGCGCAGTTCTCGCAGCGGTCGAATTCCTCCTTCAGCTGTGCGTCGGACAGGAAGGCAACGTGGGGTTTTTGCATGGGGCTCTCCAGCCGTGGATGGTTCAGTTCGTGCGAGGGGAAGTGGCCGCA
Organism: uncultured Mesoterricola sp.; assembly: GCA_964479495.1. Taxonomy (GTDB): domain Bacteria; phylum Acidobacteriota; class Holophagae; order Holophagales; family Holophagaceae; genus UBA1801. Next base: position 12,702 of record CAYZND010000043.1, on the reverse strand, counting down.
TTCCGCGGTCCTCGCCGCCTTGGGGCGAGAGGGGTGGGAACCGGCCGGCTCTGGGCTTCCATGGAGTGAATTTGGTGAGAATTATCTAGTAAGTTTGCCGGCATACAGTATGAGTATTGACGGTCTTGAGTCAAGAAAAATTTTTCACACGACAAATAATTATTTGTCTATCCCTTCAGGCTTTCACCGATGGTCTTCTTGGCGAACGGCCGTCAGACCTTGGGCGCAGAAGGTCCCATGGGCGGCACTCCTCCGCAGCTCTTCCCCAGGTCTTGGCAGGTCGCGAGATAGGGGCAGAGCTTCGCGAGAAGCACCTCGGTGCCATCATCCCTTCTCAACCGGATGGTATAGGTGCAGGTCTCTGGAGAGGGTGTGCCGGGGGTTTCCACCCACCCATTCAAGCCCCAAGGGACACCGGGTGCAACCTGCGGCCGCGCGCTGGAACAATGCGGGTTCGGATCCAAGAGATGCATTCCTTGGGGGGCCCGGTCAGGGGATCGAGGTGAGGAGTCCCAGCAGCGCCTCACGATCCACGGGCTTGTGGAGGGCGCCGGCGGCTCCGAGCTCCAGGCCTCTCTCCAGGTCGTCCACCACGGTCAGGAGGATCACGGGGATCTGGCGGAGACCTGGGTCCCCCTTGAGCTGCTCCAGCACCTCCCAGCCGCTCATCCCCGGCATGAGCACATCGAGGGTGATGGCATCGGGGTGCAGGGACCGGGCCAGCTTCAAGCCATCCGAGCCGTTGGTGGCCACGGCCACCCAGAAGCCTTCCTTGGTCAGCATGCGGGAGAGCCCATCGCGCAGGGTGAAGTCGTCATCGATGACCAGGACCGTCCGGTGACGTTTGGATGCGGCCATCTCCGGGGTGGCCTGCGGGGTCGGTACGATCCGTGTCCCCTCATGAATGGGGAGCTGCACATGGAAGGTGGACCCCGTGCCCACCTGGCTTTCCACCCAGATCCTGCCTCCGAGGAGCTCCGTGAACCGACGGGAGAGGGCCAGGCCAAGGCCTGTGCCGCTGTAGCGCTTGGTGGTGGACTCATCCGCCTGGGTGAACTCCTGGAAGAGGCGTCCCATCTCGTCCGGGCTCATTCCGATGCCGGTGTCGCGGATGGAAAACAGGACCTTGTCGGGATCCGCGTCCTGATGGACGGCGAGCGTGATGACCCCGTGCTCGGTGAACTTCGAGGCGTTACTGAGGAGGTTGTAGAGGATCTGGCTGAGCTTCTTCACGTCCGTGTGCAGGGTGGACACGGCTAGGGCGTTCTCGACCGCGAAGGTGTTCTGGTTTCTCTGCATCAGGGGGCGGATGGTCGTGGCGATGTCGTCCAGCAGGGAAGCCAGATCGAGCTCCTCCAGGTAGACGGTCATGCGGCCAGCCTCGATCTTGGACAGGTCGAGGACGTTGTCGATGAGGGCCAGCAGGTGCTTTCCTGACACCCGAATCTTCTGGATGTCCGCTTCGAAGGAGGTCATTCCGTGGAGCACGGCTTCGTCCAGAAGCAGCTCGCTGTAAAGCAGGATGGCGTTCAGGGGGGTCCGCAGCTCGTGGCTCATGTTCGCGAGGAAGATGCTCTTGGCCTTGGAGGCATCCTCCGCCCGCTCCTTGGCGAGGAGGGCCTGCGTGTTGGCCTGCATCAGCTCTTCGGAGCGCATCGCCACGAGCTCCTCGAGCTGCTCCTGATAGGTCAGGAGCTGGGCGTCCCGGATCTGGATCTGCTGGAGCATCTCATTGAGGGAGCTGGTGAGATTCCCGATCTCGTCCGTGTAGTCGCTCTGGAGGCGCAGCGAGTAGTCCTTCTGCTCGCTGATCTTCCGGGCGGTCTCCGCATGCCTGGCCAGGGAGGCCATCTCTTCCGCGCGCCGCTGCGCCTCCTTGTAGAGCTGGGCGTTCCGGATGGCGGCGGCCACCTGGGAGGCGATCGTGGAGAAGAGCTCCAGGTCGGAGGTGTGGTAGGCCCCTTCCTGTTCATAGGTCTGGATGGCCATCACCCCGGCGATATAGTCCCCTGCGGGCAGAGGCACGCCCATCCAGCTCTTGGGCATGTCGCCAAGGCCGCGTGCGCCCTCCTGCTCTAGGAAGACTTCGCATTCCTCCCTGGAGCGGAAGAGGAGGTGCTTGCCCGTGGTCAGGATGTAGCCTGTGACGCCCGCTCCCAGCTTGTGCCGGGTTGGGGGCAGCCTCACACCTCCCTCGATGTGGTAGGCCCAGTCCCACTCATCGCTGCCCTTTTCGTGGGTCGCGATGTAGAAGTTCTTGGTGTCGAAGATTCGCCCCATTTCCCGATAGACCGTGTCCAGAAGGGGCTCCAGGTCCAGATTCTTGGATAGCGCCTGGGAGATCTCCAGCAGGATTGAAAGACGGGTGACGCGATCGGACGCGGCCTTGAACAACCCTGCGTTCTGGATGGCGATGGCGACCTGCGTGCCCACCGTCAGGAAGAACTCCAGATCATCGTGGTCGTATCGCACCTCCCGGTCGTAGTTCTGGATGGCCATGACCCCCACGACGCGGTCCGCGGCGATCAGGGGCACGCCCATCCAGGAGATGGGCCACTCACCGAGACCGATGTTGCCCTCCCGTTCCACGAAGGCTTCGAAATCCGCCGCGGTGGGAAGCAGCAAACTCTGACGAGTCCGGATGACATAGCCGGTCACGCCGGCATCGATGGAGTAGTGCTCGGATGGAACGACCTGGCCATGCTCGATGGAGAGGGTTGTGTACCACTCCCGGGCTTGATCATCGTAAATGGCCACATAGAAGTTGGTGACCTCGAAGACCCGCCCGACCTGACTTAGGATCGTCTGGAACAGCGTGTCCAGATCAAGGTTCGCGGAGAGCGCTTTGCCGATCTCCACGAGCGTCGAGAGCCGGGTCAGCCGCTGTTCCATGCCCCGGTCCGCCGGACCCTGGTATCCGCTGGCTCCTTGGCTTGACTCGGAATCCATGACGCCGGCACCTCAGTGGCTTGCAGCCCCGTTCCAGAGAAGGCGCTCCCCTCCTATTCGACCGGGGACACGACGCCCTTGAATCCGCAGAGCCAAGTCCTCCAAGCAAACCACCCACAACTCGATCCACACGGGAAGGTTGCATCTCTCAACACAAGAACACCCCGTCCCCGATGCGGGCCCGTCACGGTATACCGGCGCTGCACTGTCATCGGCTTGTCATAACTGACTGCGGCAAAGAAGGGCGGTCCGCCTATCCTTTCCGGGCTCGCGAGCCGAACCCCATCGCTGTCCCTCCGCCGCTCCGGGTCATCGAGGGAGACCGTGCCTCGCGCCCGGGTCGACCCGGGCGCATCGGACCTGTCTACTCCAGCGGCTCGCTGGCGTCGGCCGCTTCCAGGAGCTGGAGATCCTCGAGCGGCACGATGGCGGCCATCGGCCTGCCATCGAGAATCATCGTGATGCGCCCGCCCGTGTTCTGGATCCACCGCAGGTGGGATTCCGACACAGGCCTCTGGGCGTCCACAAGACCTACCTTGGGGTGGAGCCTGAGGAAGTGCTTGAGTTCGGTCCGCGCATCGTTCATCGGAAATTCCCTGGACAAGGCATCACCACCCTCCCACCGGACCCGAGGGAGGGGAATCCAGAGCATGCGAAGGGCCCGTTTCCAACGCCGAGTGGAACGCATGATCCTGCCAGCCGCTGGGAGCTCAGTGGCAATCCGAACAATGAAAAAGCCCCTGAAACGATCAGGGGCTTGCAACATGGTGGTCCCGGAGCGATTCGAACGCCCGACCCTCAGATTCGTAGTCTGATGCTCTATCCAGCTGAGCTACGGGACCGGAACGCGGTGGTAAAGAGCACGCGCGTGGTTTGTCAGTTTATCGCACCGGCGCCGTTTGTCCATCCCATTTCACGAGGGGTGCGGTGGATGAGGCAGGGCAGGTGATTCCGGTGAGCTCGGTGGCCAGCTTGTCCATGAGGTGCCGGGCCGTGGTGAGCTTGCCGCCGAGGACCAGGCGCAGGTTGGTGAACCGGGGATGCTGTTCCAGGATGGCTTCGCGGCTGAGGCGCGTGGTGGCGCCGTGGGCGCCCATGAGGGGGCGGACGCCCAGCTCCTCCTTGTGGACCTTGAGGGCCCGCCAGGGGATGGCCGGCATGCAGGCTTCGAGGCCGTGGTAGAGCTCCTCCCGCTCGGAGTCGGCGATGGGCACCCAGCCGGACTTGACCTCCCGCTCCGTGGTGCCCACCTGCATCAGGCCATCGCGGGGGATCGCAAAGAGGATCCGACCCTTGGGACGGCGCATGGCCCAGGGGCGCTCACAGCCGGGAATGGCATCAAGCCAGAGGTGAATGCCGGCGGAGAGGCGGAGGCGATGGGACTCTTCCTGGAACCAGGTCTGCATGGCCTCATCCGTCCAGGGGCCCAGGGCGAAGACCCAGCGCTTGGCGGAGAGGCGACGGGGGGTGCCGTCCCTTCGGTCCTTAAGGATGGCGGTGGACAGCTGGCCCGCATCCTCGACCCAGGATTCCACCTCGTGGAAATCGAAGATATGGGCCCGGCTGGAGGCGACGAAGTCCTTCACCACGTCCTGGTCCCAGGTGAGGCAGTCCGCATAGGCCACGGCACCACGGAAGGGCCCCTTCGCCGAGCGGGGGTCCTGCTCGAACAGGCGGCGGGGAACGCCGCCCAGCTTCAGTTCCGGGGGCCAGAGGGGACGTTCGGAACCCCAGTAGTCGTAGAGCCCGATTCCGAACCGGTGCGAGAGACCTTCAAACAGGCCCTCGTGGGGCATCCAGAAGGCCTCCCAGCGGCAGCGGTGGGGAGCGATCCGGAACCAGGTGGCCCGCTCGCGCAGGCCTTCGCGCATCTGGTGGATGTCTCCGGTGACCAGGTAGCGGATGCCGCCGTGGAAGAGCTTGGTGGACCACTGGGAGGTGCCGCCGCCCACGGAGCCCTTGTCGACCATGGCGCAGGACACGTTCCTGAGCGTGAGCTCGCGCGCCAGGGCGGCGCCGTGGATGCCGGCACCGATGATGCCAACATCCACGTCCAGGTCAGGCGGATGGGTCTCTGCGGACACAGAAGACGGTGCTTCGGGCCAGGTCGCGCTGATCATGCCGCAAGCATGGCACTCCGTTTCCTGATTTTCCATGCATGAATGAGCCTCTGCTTGCATTTTTCCTGGGTCCCGCTGACACCTTGCAGGAAGATCTCCGGTAGCGATCCCAAATCGAGGCAAACCCCCGAATTCATTCGATTTCCCCGTGGTGAAATCCTGTTGATGGGCTGGAAGGCGAGGGTTACACTCACACAGGTCAATCCAGATCCACGCAATCCTTGCAGCGATCTATCTGTACCCCCCGGCCGTCAGGCCTCGGCCGAGGTTTCCGGTCCTTTCACACGGTGCTTCCCGGAATTGAACGCCCATTGCCAAAGGAAGTTCGATGAGCGAGCTGACACGTAAGGAAGTGGTCTTCATCCTCAAGTCGGGGAAGAACTTCCAGCGCACGGACCTCAGTGGTCTCGACCTGAAGGGGTTCGACCTCTCGGGCGCGAACCTGTCCGAGGCCAACCTTGCGGGCACCGTGCTCAACAATGCCATCCTCCGGGACGCCAACCTGGCCGGAGCCGATCTCCGCCTGGCCAGCCTCGACGAAGCGGACATGGAAGGGGCCAACCTGAGCCGCACGAAGCTCAAGGGTGCGAACCTGAGCCGCGTCAACCTGGCCAAGGCGGACCTGAGCCACTTCGACATCCTCCAGTACGACCAGGGCACCATCCCGAACCTGCGCGGAGCCACGCTGAACGGCGCCGTGCTCACGGGCGTCAACTTCAGCGGCGTGGACCTCAGCGGGAAGGACCTGCGCGGTGCCAACCTCAGCGGCGCCGATCTTCGGCAGACCATCCTCGATGGCGCGGACCTCTCGGGGGCCAACCTCAGCCAGGCGAGCCTGCTGGGCGCGTCCCTGAACGGCGCGAACCTGACGGGCGCCATCCTGGCCGGGGCGGTGCTCGGCGGGGCCTCCCTCAGCGATGCCAACCTCACCAGCGCCAACCTGGCGGATGCGGACCTCCACTGGGCCAACCTCAGCGGAGCCAACCTGGACCGGGCGAACCTGAGCCGGGCGAACCTGAAGGGCACGAACCTCAGCGGGGCCAATCTCGCCGGTGCGGACCTCCGCTACCTGGACATCCTGCAGTACGACAAGAACGACGTGCCCAACCTCGCGGGCGCCAACATGAGCGGCACCATCCTCGCCGCCACGAACCTGCGGGGCCTGGACCTCAGCCGGACGAACCTCAGCCGGGCGGACCTCAGCGGCGCGATCCTGCGGCACGCCAGCCTGGAGGGTGCGAACCTCAGCGACGCGGACCTGAAGGGGGCCGACCTCAACGGTGCGAACCTGAGTTCCGCCGTGCTGGTGCACGCCAACATGAGCGGTGCTCAGCTCGGCGGCGCCATCCTCAGCGGAGCCGACGTGCGGGCCACCGACTTGACGGGTGCGGACCTGCGGGAAATCAACCTCAGTGGCGCCAACCTCAGCAACGCGAACCTGAGCGGGGCTGGTCTGAGCGGCGCCCTGCTGGACGGCGCGATCCTCGCCGGGGCCGTGCTCGTGGGCGCGAACCTGCGGCGTGTGGACCTGAGCGAGAAGAACCTGCGCGGCGCCAACCTGAGCAACGCGGATCTGGCCCAGGCGAACCTGGATGGCGCGGACCTGAGTGGAACCATCCTCTGCGGAGCGAACCTCAGCGAGACGCACCTCGGCGGGGCCAAGCTCCAGGGCGCGGACATCCACGGCGACGACCTTCGCAGCACCAATCTCTGCGGCGCCAACCTCAGCCAGGCCAACCTCAGCAACACCAACCTGGCCGGCGTGATCCTGAGCGCGAACCTGCACGGGGCGAACCTGGCGGGCGCGAACCTGCGTGATGCCAACCTGGACCGGGCGGTCCTGAGCGCCGCGAACCTGAGCGCCGTGGACCTCAGCGGCTTCAACCTCTCAGGCATGGATCTCAACCACGCCATCCTCGATACGGCAAACCTCAGCCACGGCAACCTCCAGGGCACCATCCTCAAGAACGCCCGGGCCGTCGGCGCCAACCTGAACAAGTGCGATCTCGGGAATGCGGACCTCAGCGAGTCCGATCTCTCCGGTGCCAGTCTCATCGGTGTGAACCTGGACAAGGCCAACCTGAGCGGCGCCAAGCTGGCTTCCCTGCCGACCGAGTCCTGGGGCGAATACCGGACGAACCTGTCCAACGCGCGCCTGACCCACGCCAACCTCACCAAGGCCGACCTCTACCAGGCGAACCTCAACGAGGCGAACCTCCACGGCTCGGACCTCTCGGGTGCCAGCCTGATCTGGGCGGACCTCCGGGGCGTCGACCTGAGGGAATGCCAGCTCAAGGAGACGAACCTGCGCGAGGCCAACCTGGATGGCGCCAACCTGTGCGGCGCGGACCTGCGCGAGACCATCCTGAAGGATGCCTACCTGGACGGAGCCAACCTCAGTGGCGCCAACCTTAGCGGCACCAACCTCAGCGGAGCGGACCTCCGCCAGACGAACCTCATCGATGCCGCCCTCGATGGCGCGAACCTGAGCAGCGCGAACCTGAGCGGTGCCAACCTTGTCTGGACCAACCTGAGCGGGGCCAACCTGAGCCGCGCGAACCTGAGCCGCGCCAAGCTGAGCGGTGCGAACATGGGCGGGGCAGACCTGCGCGAGACGAACCTGCAGGACGCTCACCTGGATGGTGCGAACCTGGCCGAAGCCAAGCGCTGAACCGTCCCTTTGAAATCAGAAAGCCCCAGGAGGTTCCCGGGGCTTTCTGGTCTCAGCGCGAGAAGAGGGCTCGCAGCATGCGCTGGAGGGAGCCCGGAGACTCCGAGGGGCGGTTCTCCCGTGGGAGCGCGATCTTCACTTCGCTGATCCGGCTGTAGCCGAACTCGTTCACGAGCTGATCGATGAGGGAACGCTGCTCGACCGTCAGGAGGGCGATATGGAAGCCCGTGGTGTGCTGGCCAGTCTCGGGATCCGGTGCCGTCCAGCGACTCTCGGCCTCCACCTCCAGGCGTCGCTCAGGGCGCCCCTGCTGAGGCAGGAGGATGCGCAGCACATGGGTCTCATGGATCTTCAGTGGCGATGCGCTGAGGATGCTGATGCCCTCCTGGCTGATGTCCGCCAGCTGGCCCAAGGGTTCCCCCGTCCGACCGTCGAACACGCTCAGGAAGTAGAGCGAGTGGCGTTTCGCGCGAGGCGTCGTCGTCATGTGTGATTCCTCGGGAATGCGGTGGGGAGCCTGGAGGAATCAATGTAACCCAATCACCGCGCTTCCGACAGGAGGCGGCAAGGACCTGTCATCGAACAGCGCATGCGGATGGAACTCAGGGCTTCGCTTTCGCGTCGAAGGGCTTTGCAAATGCAGGGTCGAAGGAGCCCGTGGCGGTCGCTGCGGCAGGGCTGACGGAAGGCCGCTCCACGAACCGATCATCCGCCGCCTTCTCGACGACCTTGGCCCTGGCGGCATCCGTGTCCTTGCCCTTGTGGGCACCCCTGCGGGTGCAGGAGCCCTGAAGGGTGCCTCCCTCGTCCACCACGAGCGAACCCACTTCCACTTCGCCTTCCACCCAGCCGGTGCCATGGATTTCCAGGCACTCCGCGATCTTGAAGATCCCTTCCACGCGGCCCGTCACGATGAGGTGCTTGGCCTGGATGGTGCCTTTGACAATGCCGGAGGGCGCCACGGTCACTTCACCTTCGCTGTGGATGGAGCCCTCGACGGTGCCCTCGATGCGGATGCTGTTGGCGCCGCTGTGGATGTCACCCTTCCATACGGTACCCTTGCCCAGGAGCGTGTGGATCGCCTGGGCGGCTTCGACCTTCTTCTTGCTTCCATTGACCGCCGAGTTGTTGAACATCGCAGGACTCCCAACTATCTGAGCGAGGACAGCCATTCCCGCTGGAGGCGCATGTAAGGTTTGGGGTTGACTGGTTTTCCGTTGACCCTGACCTCGTAGTGGAGATGGTTGCCCGTAGCCCGACCGGACTGGCCCATGTATCCGATGATATCCCCCCGGGCAACCGGCTGTCCCTCCTTGATCTGGGGGGCGATGGCAGACAGGTGGGAGTAGAGGGTCTCCAACTCGGGGGTGTGCCGCAGGACGATGGTCTGCCCATAGCCATCTTGCCAACCCGCGGACTTGACCGTGCCATTGGCGGTGGCTTGGATGGGCGTGCCTTGGGCATTGGAGATGTCGATGCCGGCGTGGAATCCTAGCAGGCCGTCTCCCTCCTCGTTCCCACGGGAGAAGGGACTGATGCGGATCCCGAAGCTCGAGCTGAGGTAGCCCGCCGTGGGCGGAATGGAGGGTGTGATGTTCCAGCGCTCGATGATCGGATCCATTTTCTGGCGTAGCGCGCTGGTCTGCGAGGAGGTGCGCTCGATCTCCTCCTTCAGCTGACTGATCTTCTCCTGGGTGGGTCTGGGTGCTCCGATCTCGTTCGGAGCGCTGGGGAGTTCCGTGGGACCTGACTTGGGATCGATCAACTTCAGGAGTTCGTCCACCTGGCGCTTCAGGATCAGGACCTCCTCTTCCATCTTCTGGGCCTGGCCGAGGGACTCCTTGAGTTGCTTCTGCTGGCTCGCGGTCTCCTCCTGCAGTTGGGAGAAGCTCATGATCTTCTTGGTCGCCCAGAAGCCGTAGGCGGAGCCGATCATGGCGATGATCCACACCCCCAGGACGATGCCCAGGGTCCAGAGAATGGTCTTGCGCGCCAAGGACCAGCGGAACGTGCGGTGGCTGAACACCAGCATGATGGTGAAGAAGCGGTCCGTGTCCGGACGGCTCAGCCGTACGCCGCGGCGCGCTGGAGTCTTCCGTGGGGGCATCCGAAAACCCTACGTTGGAAACGAGACCCTGTCGAGTCTGTTTCTTCCGATCACGCCCAGCGCAGCGCCTGGAGCCATTCCAGGAGGAAACCCAGGAACAGGATGGGTCCCACCAGGCTGTTGAGCGTGAAGAAGGCATGATCGATTCGTTGCAGGTTCCCGCCGCGTACGACCCACTGCTCGCGGACGAGGATGACGGCTACGACGGCCCAGGCGAGCCAGGGCAGGAGATGGGAGCCCATCTGCAGGTTGAAGTGCGCCCAGGCCGCCAGGGCGGCCGCGTGCAGGGCGCGGGAGATCCAGAGCGAGGGGAGCGTGCCAAACCTCGCCGGAATGGAGTGAAGACCTCGAGACCTGTCGAACCCTTCATCCTGCAGGGCGTAGAGGATGTCGAAGCCGGCGGTCCATGAGAGAACGCCAAGCGCGAGATCCCAGGCGGCGGGTTCAAGGCGGCCCGTCACCGCGATCCAGGCGCCGAGGGGCGCTCCCGCAAGTGCGAGCCCCAGGATGACGTGGGACCAGCTTGTGAAGCGCTTGCACAGCGAGTAGCCCAGCAGCACCAGCATGGCCAGCGGAGCCAGCTTCCAGGGCAGGGGACCCAGCATGCCGGCGGCGAAGCCGAAGAGGATCAGCGCGGCGCCCAGCATGATCCAGGCGGCGGCGTGACTCACGCGGCCCGCGGGCAGGGCTCGGCTGCTCGTGCGGGGGTTGTCGGCATCGATGGGGGCATCCACGATGCGGTTGAAGGTCATGGCGGCCGTGCGCGCCCCCACCATGGCCACCAGGATCCACAGCACCGTTCGGCCATCGGGGAAGCCCCTGGCCGCGGCCAGGGCTGCGATGAAGGCGAAAGGCAGTGCGAAGACCGTGTGCTCGAACTTGATCATGTCGAGCAGCTCGCGAAGTTGGTGAACGCAACGAATCCTGCGTGAGCTCGGCGCGGGCGCGACGCCCTCCTTGGCCTCAGAAGGGCCAGGCGTCTCGGTGTGCGGATCCTGCGCTGCGTTTACCATCCATCCCATGATCGAACGATTTGCGTTCGTTGTCAGTGGGATGCCAAGATGAGGACGGGCGGCGGCGGCATCACGGACATCCGAGGCGATGTCCTCAACGAGAATCAATCCATACGGCTCGGGAAGGGCCATGCAGGGCATCCGGAGACTGGCGGCCGGTGCCGGGAAGTCCTTTCCAGCCCAGGTGAATCGATATGAATGTGTTGAAAATAGTGGATTTCGAGGACCGCTCCTACTACCGGGAGATGGTCAGGATCGGGCTGCCGGTGATCATCCAGAACGTGATCTTCAACAGCCTTACCGTCATCGACAACATCATGATCGGCGGCATGGGGGACACGGCCATCTCCGCCGTAGGCATCGCCAACAAGCTGAGCTTCGTGTTCATCCTCTTCATGTTCGGGGTGAACAGCGGCGCCAGCGTCTTCAGCGCCCAGTTCTGGGGCAAGGGGGATGTGGCCGCCGTCCGCAAGGTGCTGGGCATCTCCCTCCGCATCTGTCTCCTGGCGGCCGTGCCGTTCCTGCTGGTGTCGCAGTTCCTGCCCCGGCAGATGATGACCTTCTTCATCGCCGACGAGCGGGTCGTGGCCCAGGGCGCCATCTTCCTGCGGATCATCGGCTGGAGCTACTTGCTCCAGTCCATCTCCGCGGCCTATGCCATCCAGAGCCGCGGCGTGGGACGCACCCGTCCCGCCATGTATGCGAGCGTGGCGGCCCTCCTGCTGAACACGGTGCTCAACTACGGGTTGATCTATGGACGCTTCGGCCTGCCGGCCATGGGCGTGGCAGGATCGGCCACGGCCACCCTCGTGGCCCGTGTGGTCGAGCTGGCCATCCTGCTGGGCATCATCTACGGCAACAAGTATGAACTGGCCGCTTCCTTCCGGGAGATGGGCGGCGTCTCGAAGGACTTCCTGCGGCGCTTCCTCAAGCCTGTGTTCCCCGTCATCGCCAACGAGATCCTCTGGGCCATCGGGGTGAGCATGTATACGTTCTTCTATGGCATGCAGGGGGTCATGGCCACCACCACGGCCCAGATCATGGAAGTGATGCACGGCCTCTTCTTCTCCCTGTTCTTCGGCCTGGGCAGTGCCTGCGGCGTCATGGTGGGCAACCGGATCGGGGCTGGCGACGAGGCCACCGCGCGGGTCTACGCGAAGCGCAGCGTGATCATCGGCACCGTCATGGGCCTGGTGATGGGGGTCGCCCTGGCGGCGGCGGCTCCGCTCTTCCTACGCCTCTTCAACGTGGGGCCCGAGGTGGTCCGCGCCTGCCGACTGGCCGCCTACGTCTTCGCCGGGACCATGTTCATCCGGGTCATCAACCTGATCATGGTGGTCGGGGTCTGCCGCAACGGCGGGGACACGGTCTTTGCGGCCCTCATCGACGTGCTGGCGCCCTGGTGCGTGGGCATCCCCATGGCCGCCCTGGGGGTGATGGTGCTGCACTGGCCCATCTACCTGGTGATGGCGCTGGTGAGCCTGGAGGAGGTCGTCAAGGCCGTCTTCGGCATCTGGCGCCTGATCACGGGCAAGTGGCTCCACAACCTCGTGCATGACATGCATGGGAATGAGGATCCTCCGGATACGAAGGCGGCGACTGCAGAGACTTAACGGTCAGTCCTCGATCTTCCCGACCCCGTTGCTCCTGTAAAGGGCATTGATCCTGTCCTTGAAGACCTCGTCGACCACCCGGCGCTTGATCTTCAGGGACGGGGTCAGGAGGCCGCTCTCGGGGGTCATCTCCTGGGCGATGAGGAGGATCTTCCTCACCCGCTCGTATTTCGCGAGCTTGGCGTTGGTGTGTCCCACCTGGCGCATCATCTTGGCCATCACCTCCGGG
>CAYZND010000042.1:0-15564 GCA_964479495.1 uncultured Mesoterricola sp. | reverse complement strand
GGGGGATCTCTCCGGTCTCGCGAAGCCGGGCGCCGAGAACCCCAAGCTGAAAGAGCGCCTGGAGATGCTCAAGCTCACGGAGCACGCCTTTGAAGGCTTTCCCGTGGTGTTCTGGGATCTCTTCGGGGAGCAGGGGCATCCCGTCCGCACGACCGTCTCCGAGATGGGTCCGCTGCTGCTGGCCCGGCTCCTCAACCTCAACGACACCCAGGGCGGCGTGCTGTCCCTGGTGTTCAAGGTGGCGGACGACCAAGGTCTCCTGCTGCTGGACCTGAAGGACCTCCGGTCCATGCTCGCCTACGTGGCGGAGCACGCCACCGAGCTCAAGACCCAGTACGGGAACGTCAGCGCCGCCAGCGTGGGTGCCATCCAGCGCAACCTCCTGGCGCTCGAGGAACAGGGCGGCGACCGCTTCTTCGGCGAGCCGGCCCTGAACCTGGAGGACTTCATCCAGACGGACGCCAAGGGCCGAGGGGTGGTGAACATCCTGGCGGCGGACAAGCTCCTGCAGTCTCCCAAGCTCTACGCAACGTTCCTGCTGTGGCTGCTGGCGGAGCTCTTCGAGCAGCTGCCCGAGGTGGGGGATCCCGACAAGCCGAAGATCGCCTTCTTCTTCGACGAGGCGCACCTGCTCTTCGAGGACGCCCCGGAAGCGCTCCTGGAGAAGATCGAGCAGGTGGTGCGCTTGGTGCGTTCCAAGGGCGTGGGCATCTACTTCTGCAGCCAGAATCCCCTCGATATCCCTGACAAGGTGCTGGGCCAGCTGGGCAATCGCGTCCAGCATGCCCTCCGGGCTTTCACCCCCCGGGACCAGAAGGCCGTCAAGGCGGCGGCCGAGACCTTCCGTTCGAATCCGGATCTGGATGTCTCCACGGCCATCATGGAACTGGCCGTGGGCGAGGCCCTGGTGAGCTTCCTGGACGAGAAGGGCACGCCCGGCATCGTTCGGCGGGCCTGGGTCATGCCCCCGGCCAGCCAGTTCCCCCCGTTGGACCGTTCCGAACGGCAGGCGGTCCTGGATCGGTCTGCGGTGGCGGGATTCTATGAGAAAGCGGTGGACCGGGAGAGCGCCTTCGAGCTCCTGAAGGCCAAGGCCGAATCCCAGAGCCGGCAGGCCGCCCAGGAAGCCCAGCGCCGGGTGGAGGAGAAGGAGCGCGCCCGGGAGGAACGGGCCCCCTCCAGCCGGTCCGACACGGCCCTGGAGTCCTTCGGCAAGGGGCTGGCCCGGGCCGCCGGCAGCAGCATCGGCCGAGCGCTGGTGCGCGGCGTCATGGGCAGCCTCTTCGGCGGCGGGCGCGGCCGGAACCGCGGGCTCTTCTGAAAGCCTGACCCGTTCCAGCAGGTCGTAGTCCCGGAGTGGTCCGGTTTTCATAGGGCAGCTGGATCAGTCCGATGAGAGCCTGGGAGGGCCCCATGTCCCCTCAGTTCTCCGAAGAGAGGATCGAAGGACTCGTCCGGAAGCGGCGGCGGTGGTCCGTCATCAACCCTGGCCCGACGCTGCACAAGATCATCATGGACACCCTGACGGACGGCGTGGTCTTCCTGGATGCGCGTGGGGTTGCGGTGGAGTGCAACCTGAGCGCGGCCAGGGTCCTCGGCGTCCAGCGGGAGGACATCGTCGGACGGACCTCCGTGGATCCGTCCCTCTTTGCAGCCATCCATGAGGACGGGACCCCTGTACAGGAGGAGGAACACCCCAGCCGGGTCGTACTGCGCACGGGAAGGCCGTGCAAGGACGCCATTCAGGGGGTGCTGCGCACGGGGGGGGAGGTGCTCTGGATCCACATCACGGCCATGCCGGTGCCGGGACCCGGAGGCTCGATTCGAGGCGTGGTCGTCAGCATCCACGACATCACTCCGCTCAAACGTCTGGAGGGAAGGCTGCGGGAGGAGGCCATCCGCGATGAGCTGACGGGTCTCTACAACCGCCGGTATCTCATGGACCAGATTCCCCGGGCGCAGAACGCAGCCCGGCGGCACCGGCACGGCATGAGCCTCTGCATCTGCGATCTGGACCACTTCAAGGATGTGAACGACACCCATGGCCATGCCGTGGGAGACGTGGCCCTGTGCGCCTTCGGTCAGCTCCTCGCGACCCACTTGCGCCAGGAAGACGTGCTGGCTCGCTTCGGAGGCGACGAGTTCTGCCTTCTGTTCACCCACAGTACGGCGGAAGGCGCCCGCGTGGTGCTGGAGCGCATGCGGGAGTCCGTGAAGTCCCTCGCCATCCCGTGTCCCTCGGGAACCCTGTCCGGGCTCAGCGCCTCCTTCGGAGTTGCCCAGCACCGGGACGAGTTCGACTCTCCGGCCCGGCTTCTGGAGGCCGCGGATCAGGCCCTCTATCGGGCCAAGAACCGCGGCCGGGATCGTGTCCTGATCGCCGAGTAGGACCTCATCCCCGCCAGCGGCGCGGATCCTCTTCCTCCAGCCCCAGTTGATCGAGCACGCGCGTGGCGAAGGCCTCGAAGAGGTCCTCGAGTCCTCGGGGGGCATGGTAGAACCCAGGCATCAGGGGCATGACGATGGCGCCGGCGTCATGCGCCCGCAGCATGTTCTCGAGGTGGATCCGGTTCAGGGGCGTCTCCCGGATTCCGAGCACGAGGGGACGGCGCTCCTTGAGGCACACGTCGGCGGCACGGCAGATGAGGTTGTCACTGGTTCCGGCCGCGATCCGCCCAAGTGTGCCCGCGGAGCAGGGGATGACCACCATGCCGTCATGCCGGTAGCTGCCGCTGGAGATCCCAGCCCCCAGATCCCTTTCGTTCAGCAGGTGGATCTTGGATGAGCGGGCTTGGAGGCCTTCCGCTTTCTGGCTGCACTCATCGGCCAGACAGCGACGGCCCGTGGGGGAGAGCAGCAGCTCGACCCGGTCCACCTGGTCGCTGGCCGCCAATCGCGCCAGCACCGCCACGGCGAAGCCCGCGCCCGTGGCGCCCGTGATCGCGACCACCAGACGCTTGCTCATGTCACAGCGCCAGGAACTGAGGCCCGACGTTCGTGATGCTTCCCGCGCCAAAGGTCATCAACAGATCTCCGGAGGCGGTGAGGCCATCCAGGGCTTGCGCCAGTTCCTCGATGCGCGGCACGTAGTGGGCTTCCCGCTGGCCGTGGGCCAGGATCGCCTCCACCAGCGCCTGCCCGGAGACCCCTGGGATCGGCGCCTCGCTGGCCGCGTAGATGTCGGTGATGACCACGACATCCGCGTTGAAGAACGCATGACTGAACTCTTCCATGAGGGCCTGGGTGCGGGTGTAGCGGTGGGGCTGGAAGGCCACCACGATGCGCCGGTTCGGATAAGCCTTGCGGGCGGCGGCGAGGGTCGTGGCGATCTCCGTGGGATGGTGGCCATAGTCATCCACCACGAGGACGCCCTTGCGCTCGCCCTTCTTCTGGAAGCGTCGGTCCGCCCCCGTGAAGCTGGCCAGGCTCGCCTGGATGATCTCCCGTTCGATGCCCATCTCCAGGGCGATCCCGATGGTGGCGAGGGCATTGAGCACCATGTGCTCGCCCGGGACCCCGAGCGAGAAGGTGCCCAGGTCCTGTCCGAAGGCCCTGACCTTGAAGTTCGTGCGGCAGCCGTCCTGCTGGATGTCCGTGGCGCGGATGTCCACCTGGGGGTTCGTGCCGTAGGTTCGCACCTGACGCTTCAGACGGGGCAGGATGGACGCCACGTGGGGATCGTCGATGCAGGCGAAGACGGTTCCGTAGAACGGGATCTTGTTGCCGAAGGCCACGAAGGCGTCCTTGATCTCGTCCAGGTCCCTGTAGTGGTCCATGTGCTCGCGGTCGATGTTGGTGATGGCTGCGAGGGTGGGCGTCAGCATGAGGAAGCTGCCGTCGCTCTCGTCCGCTTCGGCCACCAGGAATGGGCTCTTGCCCAGCTTGGCGTTGCTCCCGATGGAGGCCAGCTTGCCGCCGATGACGATGGTGGGATCGATGCCTCCCTGGCTGAGCACCTGGGCCACCATGCTGGTGGTGGTGGTCTTCCCGTGGGAGCCCGCGACGGCGATCCCGTATTTCATGCGCATCAGCTCCGCCAGCATCTCGCCGCGGGGGATCACCGGCACCTTGGCCGCGTGGGCCGCCTGAACCTCCGGATTGTCGCTCTTGACGGCACTGGAGTTGACCACCACCTGCGCATCCTGGATCCAGCGGGCGTCATGGCCGACGTGGACGGTGACCCCCAGGCCCCTAAGCCGCTCGGTGGTCGCCCCTTCCTTCAGGTCGGAGCCGCTCACCTTGTAGCCCAGGTTCACGAGGACCTCCGCGATCCCCGACATCCCGATGCCGCCGATACCTACGAAATGGATGCGCTGGATCTTGCCGAACACGTTCTGCCCCCGAAAACAAGAGCACCAGTGTAACGGAATGTTCCAGCCCCGAACCCGCCCCAGCCAGCCGGCAAGCCGGTCGGAAAAGGCGAGGAATGGTGGTCCTGGCGCGACTTGAACGCACGACCTACCGCTTAGGAGGCGGTTGCTCTATCCACTGAGCTACAGGACCGGGGCCGAATCCAGCATGTTGATTCTAACCCAATCGTGCGCTTTTCCTCCTGATTCTCCCTTCGATGCGTCTTGGGGTGGCCGTTGCAACGGTAAGCTGGGGATACCCTCAAGGTGCCTTCATGCGTGTTCTGCTGATTCAACCGCCGTTCCTGACGGCCCATGCACCGAGCTTGGGATTGAGCTACCTTAAGGCGGCCCTCCAGCGTGCTGGAATCGAGGCCGAGATTCTTTACAGCAATCTCATGTTTGCGCATGTCATCGGATGGGATGTCTACGAATCCATCCAACACCGGGCGCCAGTCGAACTCCTGTTCGGAGATCTGGTCTTCGGACCAGCGCTCCGAGGGGGGGCGATCGAAGAGGATCGGATCCAGGCCTTCCTGAGGGGTTTCGTTGACAAGCGTCCAAGGCCAAGGTCCGTGCCGTCGGATCTCTTCGAGATGTACCCCACCTTGGCTGAGCAGGCCGTTCGCTACACGGACCGCCTCGGCAGCGAAGGAGCCTGGGAGAGCTACGACTTGATCGGGATCACGACAACGTTCAGCCTGGTTCCGGCTCTGGCCATCGCTAAGGCGATCAAGCGCCGGAAGGAGGCGCCGCCGGTGGTTCTCGGGGGCGGTCATTGTGACGGCTGCATGGGAGAAAGCATCCTCCAGCTCTTCCCTTGGATCGACTACGTCGGAAGAGGCGATGGGGAAGACCTCATTGTTGCCCTGGCGCGGTACCTCGAGACATCCGAGCCCGCTCCCGAACAGATCGATGGACTGCTCTGGCGCAGCGGAAACGGAATCTCCAGCGCCAACACACCCGTCGCAAGGCTGGATGATCTGAACGACTTGCCAGAGCCCGTCTTCCACGACTGGCTTGCCTGTCAGGCCTCCATGGGCAGGACGGACAAGACCGTCATGAGGCTACCCCTCGAAACCACCCGGGGATGCTGGTATGGCCAGAAGGGCCAGTGTGCCTTCTGTGGGCTCAACGGGTCGAGCGTCGCTTTCCGTTCGAAGGGACCTGATCGAATCCTGAAGGAGTATCGTGCCCTTCAGCAGTACGGGATTCCGATGATCAATGCGGTAGACAATGTGCTTGATCCCAAGCATTTCCGCGAGGTCATCCCGAGGATCCAATCACTGCCTGCCAAGACCGTCATGTTCTTTGAGGTCCGTCCGACTCATCCAAGGGAGCAACTGGCCTCATTGAAGAGGGCGGGTGTGCATATCCTTCAGCCCGGCATCGAAAGCCTGAGCACCAGACTGCTCCGCTTGATGAACAAAGGAACGAACGCCTTCTTGAATGTCCGGTTGCTGAAGTGGGCTTCGGAGCTCGGTATGCCGGTGGCCTGGAACATGCTCTACGGATTGCCAGGGGAAGAAGCTTCCGACTATGCGCAGATGGCTGAGCTCGTGCCTTCCTTGCTGCACCTCTTCCCACCGGCCACCCAGTGCAATCCGGTTCATGTGGATCGCTTCAGCCCGCTCTTCCAAAGCCACCAGGATTCCATCGAACCCATCGTTCCATACTCGATGGCCACGGGTCTTGAGCCGAGGCTGCTTCGAGACCTCGCCTACCACTTCGAGTTCATCGGGCAATGGAACGCGAAGATGGAGGTTGTGGAAGCCATAGAAGCGCTTCGAGCCAAGCTTGTGGATTGGCAGGAAGCTGTAGGCAAGGTCGCGTTTGTATCGCTGGAACGCAGCGGAGCCAGGTGGCTCTATGACACTCGCCAGCAACAGCTCCCCGTCATGACGCGGCTTGAAGGTTGGGGCGCCGAGGCGTTCCGGCTCATGGAGTCAGGGGTTACGCGCGAAGCCATGGGAACGGCTCTCGAGATCGGGAAACCTCAATTGGATCGCTGGCTGACAGAATGTCTGGACCGGCGTTGGGCGGTCGTACTGGATGGCAAATGGCTGAGCCTGGCGGTGACCATGGACGACGAAGTGCCCCAAGACATTCCTTCCGACTTACAGGGCAGTGTGGCCACTGCCCTGTATCAGCACCGCATGTCATCACTCTGGGCAAGCATCAACCGTTGAGCGCAAATACGGGTCAAAAGGCAACTGAAGACTCAGTAGACGGGTTGTTTTTGCCCTGCTGGGTAATCGTGCTCAGTTGACGCTGATCGCGCAGGAAGGAAGGGACAATGTACCGATGGAGCCAGATACACGCCTTGAAACCGCTTCCAGGGCTTTGATCTGATCTGAACTGAGACGATGCTTTCGCGTCAGTTCAAGGACATCACTCTGTCCATGGCAGAGATCGAAAAGAGCATTTTGGAAGTTCATCGGAATCTCCTTGGAATAACGAATGGCAGCTATGCCATTGGGTTGAGTGGATTGGCAAAAGATAGTTTCTTGTCACTCTTTAAGCAATAGAAAAATGGGTTCTTTGTTACATTTTTTCACATCAATTGATATGATTCGCAATGCGGTGGCGCATGAATTTCAATATTGGAAAGTTGAAGTTATGAAATTAAAAAAAATATCAGTAAATGAGTATTACAGTATCAAATGAATGCGGATCCCCCTTGGATCAATTTGGGCAAGGATAGACTGCCACGCGTTCATGAACGCAATAGCGATGCCTATATACAGACAAATGCAATCAGGCAGGCAGACATGGGGCTATGCTTCCGTATGATTTTGGATAACTCCGATAGATGGTGCGGGTGTCAGGGTGAATCCAGGAGCGTGCACTCTGACGTAGCGCTCTGGATTGGCAATGCCTTGATCTTTCATCCAGCGCTCAGCACTCTTCCGGAGCTCTGTTCCGGGCTCTCCGAGCTGGACTCCCCGACACCACCGCATCACATTTGCGTGCAGGGTCATTCGACAATTGTTATAGGCACTTTCTGCCTTCGACAGCCATTCGACGGATTCCCGCTTCCGGCCGCAAACGGCACTTTCCATCCCCTTCAGCTTGAAATAGGTGGTTGTCCCGTAGTCGATTCTCTCCCTCCGGATTGACCGCATGGCGGCTCGGGCCACTTCCAGTGCGAAGTGGCGTTGCCTTGATTGGGCGGGGCAGACTTCGGCATAGGCCAGAGCCGTCCTGGCCTTGTGTTCCAGGCAGGAGATCTTGATCAGCTGGACGTTGAGCAGTCTGGAACTCCTCAGCGCCGGCCACTGGGCTCGAAGGCTGTGCCATGCCGCTTCGACCCGACCCGTGTATTGATCGATCGAACCCTGAAGGATCATCGCCTGCCAATGCTGGGAATGGAACTCTGTCGTGGACCAGATTTCCAGGGCACGATCCACTGCGCGCTGAGCGCTCACCGGATCATCTTCTGCCAGGTAGTGGAACATGGAGTAGCTTGTCTTCAGGTTGGCTTCGGCGAGGATATCCCCTCGCTCCTCGGCATCACGGATCAGAGCCGGGAGCCGTCGCTTGATTTCTCCAAACTGCCCCAGGACAAAATGGGCGTACATGAGCTGGTGGTGGACCTGGTGCAACTCCGAGGAGACCCCAACGCATCGCTCGGTGTAGACGGCCTTCGCTCGTTCAAGAAGGTCGATGGACACGCTCCACCGTCCCTGGCGAAGGGCGGCGATACCTCCGGTGAGATACGCGTAGCCGAGTAGTTTTGGATCTCCGGATTTTTCGGCAAGAGCAAGAGCCGCCGAGTGGAATGCCTGCGCTCGATGAGACGAGCGGTTTCCACGAATGGACTCATGGATGGTCTGTTGAGCCAGAGCCCGGACAATGCGGGACGGTTCCCCGACATCGAGCGCAAGAAGCAGATGGCGGACCTGCATGTCCACCCCTTGCATGATCGCTCCAGTACCCATGCCCTGGACGGCAGTCCAGACGATGTCGACGCGCTCGAGGTCTTCCTGGGGGATATTGTTGGCCGATCTTTCCACAAATCTGAGACCCCTGAGCCTGAAACGGAATGCGTAATAGGCTGCGGACACCTGGGCCCAGAAGGGATTCGAGGCGAGCTTCATCCCGATGGAGGAGAGTACCGGCTCGAGCGCTGCCACGCCTTGCTCGAAGTAGCCACCGCGGAAGTACTCTTCTGCGATGCGCCGTTGGATGCGGAGGCGGTCCGAGGGTTCGAGAATGAGCGCCAAGGACTGATAGGCGTCCGCCGACTCTTTATAGAGTCCTGCACTCGAGAGAACGTTGCCTAACCTCAGCAATAGGTCTGGAACGCAGGGGTCACCTAGAGGCCGCATTACCAGGGATCGCCGATAAAGATCAGCTGCGCCCTTGAATGCCAGGGTCTCAGCGGCTCGATCTGCGGCATTGGCGAGGAAATCCGAGGCTTTTCGGTTCTCTCCCGCAAGTATGTAGTGCCTGGCCAACGTCTCAGGTTCGGCCTCGCGGGAGGCCTCCAGTGATTCCGCCAGGTGAAAGTAGCCCGTCTTCCTCTGAGGGCCGCTCATGGACGAAAGCACCGCCCTTCGCACGAAGTCGTGGTAGATCTCCAGGGTCGGCTGTTCCCTGGTGCTGCGGGTGCGAATGAGGCGGGCAGCCTTCAGGAGGGAGGTCGGTGGAAGCTTGGCGCCCTCCATGCCTGAGGTTTTTTTTATGATGTCCCAGGAGAGTGGGTGCCCAGCCAGAGCGAGGATCTCCACAATTCGTTGGATCTCATCTGGGAGAATGGTTACTCGCTGCTGGATGCAGCCGTAGAGCGTGTTCTCGGGGGCATCTTTTTCTCGGATGAACCCTGACTGGCTGTGGTGAGCCAACTCCCCGATGAAGAACGGGTTTCCTCCGGACTCGCGGGCGATGCGCTTGGCGAGTCTTTCCACCTCTGGAGTGTTGGAGCCGATGAGGTCCAGGGCGAGGTCTTCGGCCAGCCTGGGGGAAAGCTCCAGCAGAGGGAGGTTACGCGTGACGAATCCCGTAGGCTTGGAGAAGAGCTCCACCAGAACGGGCGAAGAGGTCTCCTCTTCGGTCCGATAGCAGACCACCAGCATCAGTGAGGGAGGATCGGGCGCCGCCATGAGCTCGCAAAGGAGGTTGGCGCTGTCCAGGTCCCCCCACTGGAGATCATCCACGATGAGCACGAGGGGGTTGCGGTCGCGCAGTCGGCCAAGGAGTTCACGCAGGGCCAGGACAGCCCTGCGTCGAACCGCTTTGACATCATCAAGATCGAGCGAAGGGGAAGGGACACGGTTGAAGGCATCAATCCGGTTCAGGACTGGAAAGAGACGCGTCAGCGCATGTGCGTTCCTTGGGATAAGGGCGCCCACTTTCTCCCTTGAGAGATGGGAGAGATGGCGGCTCAGGTCATCGATCAGCGGGTCCACGGCCTTGAAGGGCAGGGACTCCTGCTCATAGCAGCGGCCCTGGAGGATCACGGCCTGGGGTTCCCTCCGCTGCAGCTCATGCACAAAATGCCTGATGAGGTGGGTCTTGCCCGTGCCTGAGCCTCCATGGAGCCGGATCATGCAGGAGCTGCCGTCCCGCATGGAACGGTATGCCTCAAAGAGCGTGGCCAGCTCACGGTCCCGTCCGACCAGGATGGAAACAGAAGGGGCGGGGCGCTGGTCTTCCGAGGCCGCGAAGAGGATTCCGCAGTCCTTGAGGCACTCCAGGATCTCGATGCCGGAAGGTCGAGCCTCGGGACTCCGACTCAGGAGTCCCATGCAGAGCTTCTCGAGGTCTTCTGGCGTGTCAGGAACCAGGGCGGAAGGAGGCGGAGGATCCTGTTCCACCTTGGCGCGGATCATGTCCAGCAAGGTGCCCGCGTAGGGCTGGTGACCGGTCAGAACCTCGTAGAGCATGACGCCGACGCTGTACCAGTCGCTGGACTCGTTGCCCCGGTGGCCCTCCAGCTGCTCCGGAGCCATGTAGGCCGGTGTACCAATCAGGTGGGTGGCGAGCTTGTCATCCAGCTTGCCTCGGGACATCTCCACCACGAGGCCGAAATCCAGGATCGAGAGGTGGCCATCTTCCGAGACCAGGACGTTGCTGGGCTTGATATCGCGGTGGAGCTTGCCGGCCGCGTGCAGGGCCGTGAGGCCCTCCGCCATCTGCCGCATCAGGACCCGCACCGCGTGGTAGTCGGCTGGCGGCGAACCCGGGGCCAGTACTGCAGGAGGGGGTGTCGGGGACGTTGGCGGCATAGGCTCAGCGCAGCCGACGGATACGGTCTGCAATGTCTCAGGAAAGACCCGGTAGCCGCTGGAGGCATGCGATGGGGTGCGCCGGGTCGGGGAGGCACTGGAGGCATGGGAGTAGATGGCCTCGGCGCCATCACGCCTCAGGTAGTTCCTGAAGGGGATGCCCTGGATGAGCTCCATGGTGAAGAACCACTGGTCCCGATCGCCCACCAGCTCATAGAGAGCGGCGAGGTGGGGATGGGTCAGATCCACCAGGGAGCGGAACTCGCGCTTGAAGTAGTAGAGGCCTCCGGCCGTGGCCTCATGCGGGATCTTGAGAGCCACCCTGGTCTGTCGCTCGCGGTCAAAGACTTCGTAGACCTCCCCGAAGGATCCAGAGCCCAGGTACCGGAGTACCACATAGCGCTCTGTGCCCTTGAAGCCGGTCATTCGGAAGTCCTGGAAGCTGAGGATCGCGGGTGAACCCGAGACGAGGGCCTGCGGAAGCCGATCCGAT
Source organism: uncultured Mesoterricola sp. (assembly GCA_964479495.1). Classification (GTDB taxonomy): domain Bacteria; phylum Acidobacteriota; class Holophagae; order Holophagales; family Holophagaceae; genus UBA1801. Next base: position 4,492 of record CAYZND010000042.1, on the reverse strand, counting down.
GAAGAGTGTTGCTTGATGATAAATCGGATGGCTGGACCTTGGGCTCAGATCCTCTCCTTCGCAATCCGCATGAAGGCTGACGCGAGGTCTGGCTGGTGCCGGAATGCTTGAGGGCGCTAGGAATTGATCAGGAGCCGTGCTTGGCCATGTATTCTTCGTAGGAACCCTGGAAGTCCTCGATGCCGTCGGGGCCGAAGTTCCAGATACGGGTGGCGACTTCGTCGATGAGGTCCTCGTCATGGGTGACGAGCAGCACCGTGCCCTCGTAGTTCTGGAGGGACGTGTTGAGGGCGATGACGGCCTCCAGGTCCAGGTGGTTGGTGGGCTCGTCCAGCACCAGGATGTTGGGCTTCTGGAGCATGAGCTTGGAGAACATGAGGCGGCAGGCTTCGCCCCCGGAGAGGACCTCGGTCTTCTTCATGCCTTCCTCGCCCCGGAAGAGCATCTGGCCCAGCACGCCTCGGATCTCCTCGATGAGTGCGTCGGGATCGAACTGTCGCAGCCAGTCCACGAGGGTCCAACCCCCCGGGATGGACTCGCGGAAATCCTGGGCGAAGTAGCCGACGTTGGCTTCGTGCCCCCACTTCACGGATCCGGCGTCAATGTTCCTGTCCACTTCCGTGACCGAGGGCGCGTTGGTGAGCAGCGCCTTGAGCAGCGTGCTCTTGCCTGCCCCGTTGCGGCCCATGATGGCAACCTTCTCGCCTCGAGCCACGTTGGCGGTGAAGTCCCGGATCACCTCGAGCCTGCCGCTTTCGGTGTCATAGCCTGCACGGACGTTCTCGAACTCGAGGGCGTGGCGGCCGCTGGGCCTCTTCTGGTCGAACTTGATGTAGGGGCGGGCGATGTTGCTGCGGGCCAGTTCGCCGGGAGCCAGGCGCTCCACTTCCTTGCGGCGCGAAGTGACCTGGGAGGATCGCGTGCCGGCAGCGAAGCGCTGGATGAACTCGTTGAGCTGGGCGATCTTCTTCTCGCGCTGGGTGTTCTCGGCCTCGAGCCGTGACCGGACCTGCGTCTTCTGCATGACCATGTCGTCGTAGCCGCCGGTGTACTGGATGATCGTCTGGTAGTCGATATCCGCGATGTGGGAGCAGACACGATTCAGGAAGTGGCGGTCGTGGCTGATGACGATAACCGTGCCGTCGTAGCGGATCAGGAACTCTTCCAGCCAGTGGATGGAGTCCAGGTCCAGGTGGTTCGTGGGTTCGTCCAGGAGCAGGGCCTGGGGGTGGCCGAAGAGGGCCTGGGCCAGCAGCACGCGCACCTTCTGGCCGCCCTGCAGCTCGCCCATCTTGCGCTCATGCAGACTCTCGGGAATATCCAGACCGTCCAGCAGGACCGCAGCATCGCTCTCGGCGGTGTAGCCGTCCTCATCGGCCACAACGCCTTCGAGCTCGGCCACGCGCATGCCGTCCTCGTCGGTCATCTCGGGCTTGGCGTAGATGGCATCCCGTTCCTGGAGCGCCTTCCAGAGGCCCTTGTTGCCCATGATGACCGTATCGATGACCCGGAACGCATCAAAGGCGAACTGGTCCTGGCTGAGGATGCCCATCTTGCGGGGGCGCTGGATGGTGCCGCTGTGCTGCTCCAGCTCGCCCGAGAGCACCTTCATGAACGTGGACTTGCCGCTGCCGTTGGGACCCGTGAGGCCATAGCAGCGTCCAGGCGTGAAGGTTGTGGTCACATCCTCGAAGAGGATCTTCGCGCCGAAGCGCATCGTCACGTTCTGAACTGCCAGCATGCCATTCCCCCGAACCCGCCATTTTACCGTCGAACCCCATGATCCACGTGGTCCAGATTTCGCTTTCTGCCCCTTGGGCGTCCGGTGAGGAGCCGCATTTGGGGGACGGCCTTTGGGTGTCCGGGGCGTGACCTGGGGCGTGAAGCTTCTCAGGAACGAATGGATGGAACTTGCCGGCCATCATGTTTCTTCTTGCCTGGCGGATCTGGCCTTGTCATATGCCACGGGTTTCGGCATGCTTACGCATTCTCTCAAGAGCGTTGGGGAGGGCCGATGAACCCGAAGATCCAGCGCGGATCATAAAGATTCCGCCAAGAAAGCATGCGCAGAGCACCTGTGGCTGTGACGATCCGCGAGTCATCTCCGGTGATCGTCCTGGCGTGAGAATCCTTATTCGAGCGTGATCACATGGGAGCGGTTTCCACCGCCCCTGTGGAATCGTAGCTCGTCTTCCTCGATCCGCATCCCCGCGCGCTGCCAGCGTTGTGGGGTCCGGACCGGGGTCTATCGTCATCACGTCGCGGTGTCGCCCATCCCGCTGCGTGCCACACCACAAGCAGGCCAGGCCAGCTCCGCCTCTGGAGCATCGCTCTCAGCGGACCGCTGGGCCAGCGTCGCTTTGTCCCTTTCTTCCCACACCCTTCAGCAAGGAGGAACCTCCATGGCGTCCACCTGCGGCTTCGGCCGACTCCTATCCAGGCTCCATTGGCCCCATCCGCGGAAAGGGCATCGAGGACTTGGGTGGGGTGCGTTTCCAATCCTGTTCCTGTCCATGTCTGGCTGGACCCAGGCCAGCGAGGCCGAGCTCAAGATCCCGGAACTCGCCAGCGTGTCCTTCCTGGGTGGCATCACGGGACATGATCTGCTGCTCATGGGACTGGTGATCTGCCTGGGCGGAATCGCCTTCGGTCTGTGGAAGTACGTGCAGATCCGGAGGCTGCCGGTGCATCGAGCCATGAGCGAGATCTCGGAGCTGATCTACGAGACCTGCAAGACCTACCTCGTCACCCAAGGGAAGTTCCTCGCCGTGCTCTGGGTCTTCATCGCCACCATCATGACGGTCTATTTCGGAGTGCTGCAGCACTACGGCCTGGCGAGGGTGACGACCATCATCCTGTTCAGCATCATCGGCATCCTGGGCAGCTTCAGCGTGGCGTGGTTCGGCATCCGCATCAACACGCTGGCCAACTCCCGAACGGCCTTCGCGTCGCTGGGAGGCCGACCCTACCCCACCATGGCCATCCCCCTGGAAGCGGGCATGAGCATCGGCATGCTGCTCATCAGCGTGGAGCTGGTGCTGATGCTGGTCATCCTGCTCTTCATCCCCGGTGAATTGGCCGGTCCGTGCTTCATCGGTTTCGCCATCGGCGAGTCCCTCGGCGCGGCGGCCCTGCGCATCGCTGGCGGCATCTTCACCAAGATCGCGGACATCGGCTCCGATCTCATGAAAATCGTCTTCAAGATCAAGGAAGACGATGCGCGGAATCCCGGCGTGATCGCGGATTGCACGGGCGACAACGCGGGGGACTCCGTGGGGCCCACGGCCGATGGGTTCGAGACCTACGGCGTGACCGGCGTGGCGCTGATCACCTTCATCCTGCTGGCCGTGCCCGACCCGAAGGTTCAGATCCAGCTCCTGGTGTGGATCTTCGTCATGCGCATCGGCATGATCGTCACCTCGGCTGCATCCTACTGGCTCAACGGGGTGCTTTCCAAAGCCAAGTATGCCGCATCGCAGAAGTTCGACTTCGAGGCCCCGCTCACGAGCCTAGTCTGGCTCACGTCCATCGTGTCCATCGCCGTGACCTACGCGCTGTCCTTCCTGCTCATCCGGGACGTGGGGGATGGCAGCCTCTGGCTCAAGCTTTCCACGATCATCACCTGCGGCACCTTGGCCGGGGCCGTGATTCCCGAGCTGGTCAAGGTCTTCACGTCCACCAACTCCAGCCATGTCCGTGAGGTGGTGACGGCTTCCCGCGAAGGCGGCGCCTCCCTCAACATCCTCGGCGGCCTGGTGGCCGGCAACTTCAGCGCCTACTGGATGGGCCTGGTGATCGTTCTGCTCATGGGCACGGCCTGGGGGGTCTCCACATTTGGTCTCGGGCTGATCATGACCGCGCCCGCCATCTTCGCCTTCGGATTGGTGGCTTTCGGATTCCTGGGCATGGGTCCGGTCACCATTGCGGTGGATTCCTATGGTCCGGTGACGGACAACGCTCAGTCCGTGTACGAGCTGTCCACCATCGAGACCCTCCCCGCCATCGAAGAAGAAATCCACAAGGGCTTCGGATTCCGGCCCGATTTCGGGAAAGCCAAGCTCTATCTTGAAGAGAACGATGGCGCCGGCAACACCTTCAAGGCCACGGCCAAGCCGGTGCTCATCGGCACCGCCGTGGTGGGAGCCACCACCTTGATCTTCTCGATCATCCAGGTGCTGGATCGCATGTTCGGGCATGCGGTGGTCGTCGAAGGGCTGTCCATCCTGAATCCCCTCTTCCTGTTGGGGCTGATCACGGGCGGGGCCGTCATCTTCTGGTTCTCCGGCGCCTCCATCCAGGCGGTATCCACCGGCGCATACCAGGCGGTGGATTTCATCAAGAACAACATCGACCTGGATGGCGATTCCAAGAAGGCTTCGGTGGAGGACAGCAAGAAGGTGGTGGAGATCTGCACCCAATATGCCCAGAAGGGCATGCTCAACATCTTCCTGGCGGTCTTCTTCTCCACCCTGGCCTTCGCCTGCGTGAACCA
>CAYZND010000041.1:0-15586 GCA_964479495.1 uncultured Mesoterricola sp. | reverse complement strand
GACCATGGGCGTGGCGAAGGCCGTGGCGCTGCCCTTCATTCCGGCGGCCCGGTGGATCTTCTCCGCCGCAGGCTGTCCGGCGGGGAAGGCGATGTCGTAGGTCTGGATGTCGGGGAGCACGGCGATCTCGCGGGAGCCTGCCTTGTGGACCTCCAGGGTGATGCCGTGGCGGTCCAGCACCTTGGCCAGCCGCTCGTCCTTCAGGAGGGCCATCTTCTCGCTCCCGCTCACCACCCGCACCGTGACGTGGGGCCCCGCCTTGTCCGTGGCCCGCTTGCCGGTGAAGGAATACCAGGCTCCGATGGCGGCGCCCAGGAGGAGCACGGCCCCCAGCAGAGGCCCCAGTCCGCGTTTGAAGTCCATGGCGCTCCCGATCGATCCGCATGTACTGATGCGTGGATCATGGTGCGGCCGCCGTGTGACATTCCTGTGACGCGCGGGCCGAGCGGCCGGCTTTCACCGCCCTCCAGTCCAGGATCAGGGCTGACGATACGATTCCAGGTCCACCATGGACACCCCCCGGAAGACCACCCTCGCCATCGCCGGCGCCACGGGCTACATCGGCCTGGCGGCCTGCCGCTACCTGGCGGAGCGGTTCCGGGTGATCGGGCTCACGCGTCGGCCCAACCACATGCTGGACATCCCCGGGGTGGAGTGGCGCACCTGCGATCTCTTCTCGTACCTGGAGTGCGAGCGGGCCCTCGAAGGCGCGGATGCGGGGCTCTACCTGGTGCACTCCATGATTCCTTCCGCCCGGCTCACGCAGGGGACCTTCCAGGACATGGACCTCATCCTGGCGGACAACTTCGCCCGGGCGGCCCGGGTCCAGGGCCTGCGGCAGCTCCTCTATCTGGGCGGTCTGGTGCCGGGAGGGACGGACGAACCGCTCTCCCGCCACCTGGCGAGCCGCCTGGAGGTGGAGCGCACCTTGGGGTCCCGGGGCGTGCCGCTCACGGCGCTCCGGGCGAGCATCGTGGTGGGTGCCCATGGGTCGTCCTTCTCGATCTTCCGGACGCTGGTGAGGCGTCTGCGTGTGATCCCCTGCCCCCGCTGGGGCCGCTCCCTCACCCAGCCCGCCGCCCTGAGGGATGTCCTCGAGCTCTTCCGGTACTGCCTGGAGCATCCGGAAGCTACGGCAGGCACCTTCGATGTGGGCTGCCCGGAGGTCCTCTCCTACCGGGAGCTGCTGGAACACACCGCGGGTCTGATGGGGCTGCGGCGACGCTTCTTCGATGTGCCCCTGCGGGGTTCCATCCTCTGCAAGCTCTGGCTCTGCACCGTCACGGGGGCGCCCATGGCCCTGGTGGGGCCCCTGGTGGAGAGCATGCGGTTCCCCATGATCGCCCGGGATCGGCGCCTGCAAGCGTGGTGCGGCCTTCCTGACACCTCTCTCGGAGTGGTCCTGAAGGAGGCGCTGGAGGAGGAGGGGGCCTCCGGGACCCCGTCACCGGTGGCGCACCCTGCGGAGCCGCCCCACTACGATGTGCGCTCCGTGCAGCGCCTGCCGCTGCCTCCGGAATACACCGCCCGGAGCGTGGCGGACCAGTACATCCGCTGGCTCCCCTGGCTCTTCCGCTGGATCCTGCGGTGCGAGGAGGATGCCGAGCGGAACGTGCGCGTGAGCGTGGCCCTCTTCCACTGGCGCTGGACCCTGCTGGAGCTGACGTTCCGTCCCGACCGCAGCCCCGGGGATGACCGGCAGGTCTACTTCATCACGGGCGGCGCCCTCGTACGGAAGGTGGACCTGCCCAGCCGACGTCCCCGCCTGGAGTTCCGGGAGGTGCTGGACCGCAGCGCCGTGCTGATGGCCATCCACGACTACCGGCCCTCCCTTCCGCCTTGGCTGTACGCGTGGACCCAGGCCAAGGCCCATGTGCTCGTCACACGACGGTTCGGCCAGCACTTGCGGGCGATGTCGAAGGCGGGGCGTTTTCGTGGGTAGGGCGGTCAGCGCTGGGAGGCGAAGTAGTCCCCCACGGCCTTGACGAAGGTATCCACATCCTGCTCACTCACATCCAGGTGCGTGACGAACCGCGACTCGTACAGCACCTCGGAGAGGATGCCCCGCTGGGCCAGGAAGGCCTCCAGGGGCGCAGCATGGGCTTCGGGGAACTGCGCGAAGACCATGTTGGTGGCCTGGCTCTGCACGGTGACCTCCGGGATCTCGGCGAGGCGCTGGGCCAGGTATTCGGCGTTGCGGTGGTCCTCCGCCAGGCGCTCCACGTGGTGCTCCAGCGCATAGAGGCAGGCGGCGGCGAGGACGCCTGCCTGGCGCATGCCCCCGCCCAGGACCTTGCGCCAGCGGTGCGCCCGCTCGAGGAGGGCCCTGGAGCCTACCAGCACGGAGCCCACGGGGGCGCCCAGGCCCTTGGAGAAGCAGATGGAGACGCTGTCGAAGCCCGCGCAGGCGGCCTCCAGGGAGATGCCCTGGGCCACGGCGGCGTTGCAGACCCGCGCACCGTCCAAGTGGGTGGCAAGGCCCTTGCGGTGGGCGAGGGCGGTGGCTTCCTTCAGGTAGGCCGCCGGTACCACCTGCCCGTGGTAGGTGTTCTCCAGGGCCAGCAGCCGCGTGCGCGCGAAGTGCACGCCCAGCCCCGGACCAAAGGGCTTGATGGCCGCAGCTACCCGATCGAGTGGCAGGGAGCCGTCCGCCGCGTTCTCGATGGGCTGAGGCACGATGGAGCCCAGGATGGCCGCGCCGCCGCCCTCGTAGCGATAGGTGTGCGCCTGCTGGCCCACGATGTATTCGTCGCCCCGCTCGCAGTGGGCCATGAGCGCGGCCAGGTTGCTCTGGGTGCCCGAGGGGAAGAACAGCGCCGCCTCCTTGCCCGCACGCTCGGCCACGGCCTTCTGCAGGGCGATCACCGTGGGATCGTCGCCCCACACGTCGTCGCCCAGCTTCGCCGCCATCATGGCGGAGAGCATGCCTGGGGTGGGGCGGGTGACGGTGTCGCTGCGCAGGTCGATGGTGCGGTCGGGCATGGGTCTTCTCCGTTCAGATTCCGTCGTGCTTGATGGCCTGGAGGGTATACGTCGCGGCGAGGCGTTCGGGGCGTTCCCGCAGGGACCATTCTCCCCGCTCGTCCTCGACCATGGCATCCCCGCAGGCGTTCCAGGGGGCCGAGCTGTGCTCCTCGAACAGGGTGATCTGCAGGCCCGCCTGCCAGAGGGCGTTGAAGACCTCGGCCAGGCCGTGGTTGAAGGCGATGGAGTCCGGCGAGGCCAGCTCTCCCTCGTGGTCCACATAGGTGGTGGTCTCGTGGAAGGGGGTTCCGCCCTCCACCTCGAAGTAGGGGAACTCTACGGTGAGCAGCTGGTCCGGGCGTGGGTCGCAGAGGGTCCAAAGCATGGGGTGGCCCTCGCGGAGGAAGAGCCTTCCGCCAGGCTTCAGCAGGCCAGAGACCACCTGGGCCCAGCGCCGCACATCGGGCAGCCAGCACAGGGCACCCACGCCCGTGTAGACCAGGTCGAAGCGCGCGCGGCCCAGGACCTCCAGGGCGCCGTAGACATCCGACAGGACGTAGTCGATGTCCGCGCCGCACTCGGCGGCCAGCGCACGGGCGGCCTCCAGGGAAGCCTCCGAGAAGTCGAGCCCGGTCATGCGGGCCCCCAGCCTGGCCAGCGACAGGGTGTCCGTGCCGATGTGGCACTGCAGGTGCACGGCTTCGAGGCCGGAGAGGTCGCCCAGGCGGGGCCGATCGAACCGGACGACGCCGGAGAGATGGCCCGGGTCCGCGCGGAAGCGATCCAGGCCGTAGCCCTGCACGTGGAAAGGCACCCGGGAGTTCCAGTTGGCGCGGTTGATGGCGAGGTAGTCCATGGGCAGCGGTCTCCAGATCAAGGTGTCTTCATCGGGGCCTTCGCCAGCCGCCCCAGGGTGGCGAGGGCGCCCACGTAGTGGCCTTCCAGGGGGTAGCAGCCGGAGAGGCGGATGTGCCGCGTGTGGCGGCCGGAGGGGGAAAAGAGCGTGCCGGGGGTGATGCTGATGTGCGTGGCGAGGGCATCCTCGAAGAGCTGCACGGCGGAGCAGGGCTCGGGCAGCTCCACCCAGAGCAGGTAGCCCCCGGCGGGCACCGTGGCGCGGGTGCCTGGGGGCAGGTACTCCGCCACCAGACCCCGCAGGCGGTCCATCTGGGACGCATAGAGGCGGCGCAGGCGCCGCAGGTGGGCCTCGTAGCCGCCGCTCTCCAGGAAGACGCCCACGGCCTCGGAGAGCAGGGCGGGCTGGGCCACGGAGGCGTTGAACTTCAGCTCCGCCACCTCGCGGTGGAAGCGCCCGCCATCCAGCCCAGGCGGAAGCCCGGGGCCACGGTCTTGCTGAAGGAGGAGCAGACGATGACCCAGCCGTCCCGGTCGAAGGACTGCACCGCCGGCTGGGGCGGGGAGGTGAACTGCAGCTCCGCGTAGATGGCGTCCTCGATGAGGGGTACCCGGTGCTCGTTCACGAGCCGCGCCAGGCGCCGCTTGGCCTCCAGGGGCATGACCGTGCCCAGGGGGTTGTGCACGTTGGGCATGGCCATGACGGCCGCTAGGCGCTTCTCGGAGAGCAGCAGCTCCAGGGCGTCCAGGGAGATGCCTGTCTCGGGATGGGTCGGGATCTCCAGCGCCTTCAGGCCCAGGGTCGCGAAGAGGGGCATCAGGCAGAAGTAGGTGGGCGACTCGATGCCCACGGTGTCCCCCGGCCGCGTCACGGCCCGCAGGGCCAGCATGAGGGCCTCCAGGCAGCCGTTGGTGACCACGATGCGGTCCGGATCCAGGTGCAGGCCCAGGGCCTCGCCGTGGTGGGCGATCTGCTCCCGAAGCAGGGGCGGGCCCGGGGGCAGGGAGTAGTTGGTGATGAGGCTCGGGCGGCGCCGCGTGAGGTCGTTGAGGATCCGGGCCAGCTTCTCGCCGGGATAGAACTCGCTGATGCGCGGGCAGGCCAGGGAGAGGTCCACGTAGCCGGGCACGGACTGGGCGGAGATGACGGCGGTGATCTGGTCGAGCACGGCGAGGTCCGTGGGCCGGGCTCGGCCGGGCTTGCTCAGCGTGCTGTTCTGGGCCGCCGCGAGGCGGGGTTTCACGAAGTAGCCGGACTGGGGCCGCGCTTCAATGAGGCCCCGGGTCTCCAGCTGCCGGTAGGCGGCCAGCACGGTGTTGAGGCTGAGGCGGCGCTGCTTCGAGGCCTCCCGCACGGAGGGCAGGCGTGCGCCGGGGGCGAGGCGACCCTCCTCCATGGCCCGGCGCAGCTCGGAGGCCAGGGCCAGGTAGCGGGGCTCGGTGGAGGTCGCCATGACAGGAATCCTGGAACGGAAGGCACACAGAGGACAGATACAGTCGGCCGGGTAAGGACAGGGTACACCCTGGTCAATCTGAAATTGTTGCCATCATAGTGTTCGATGGCTGGATCTGTAACCACTCGCTGAGAAGGCCTACTTTTGAAGGATCCTGGTACCGGGAGATCCCCATGTTCGACCTGCCCCTGATCACCTACATGGCCACCATGTCCGTCACGCCGGGACCCAACAACCTCATGCTGGCGGCCAGCGGCGTGAACCACGGCCTGCGGCGCACCGTGCCCCACATGCTGGGCATCAGCGTGGGCTTCGGCGTGCAGGCGGCCCTCGTGGGCGGCACCCTCGCCTGGGCCCTGGGCTGGCTCCAGGCGGTGCGCCTGCCGCTGATGGTGGTGGGCTGCGCCTACCTGCTGTGGCTGGCCTGGCGCACGCTGCGGGCGGGCAAGCCCTCCGGAGGCGGCGAGGGACGACCTCTGGGCTTCTTCGGCGCCGCCCTCTTCCAGTGGGTGAACCCCAAGGCCTGGATGTTTGCCCTGAACCTGGGCGTCCTCTTCCTGCCGAAGAACCCGGGGCTGGTGGAGGTCCTGTGGATGGGCTTCCTCAGCATGGTGGTGGGCGCCCCCTGCATGGCCGTGTGGGCTGTGGCGGGGGACCAGCTGCGCCGCTGGCTCAACCGGCCCCGCGTGCTGCTGGCCTTCAACGCCACCATGGCGGCGCTGCTGGCGCTCACGGCACTGTGGTTGCTGTGGGACGAGGCGCGGCAGTTTCTCGCCTGAGATGGCGGGATCTCCGGTAAGGCATGGAGCCCCTGCGGCATTTCGAGCACACTCAGGGCTGCGTGATCATCGTGACGAGGCTGCCATGCGGATCGGTTCCTTCATGCCCCTCCATTCCGCCTGGAAGCCGCGCCTGGAGGCCCTTCAGGCAGCCTTCCCGGCCCACGGGATCCTGGTGGACCCGCGGGAATCCCAGGCGTCCGTCGCCGGGCTCGATGCCATCCTTGCGGGGCGTCTCGACCGCGCCGTGTTCGAGGCGGCCACGAACCTGAAGGCGCTCTTCGTGCCCATCTCCGGCCTCAACCACCTGCCGGCGGACCTTCTGCTGGAGCGGGGCGTGAAGGTCTACAACGTGCACGGCAACGCCCCCGGCGTGGCCCAGTGCGCCCTGGCCATGACCCTCGCCTTCTATGGCCGCCTGGTGGAGTACCACAACGACCTGCGCGCCACGAAGTGGCACGGTTTCTGGGTGGGCCGCGGCGCGGAGGACGAGTGGAACTCCCTCTTCGGGCGCACGGCCGCGGTCTTCGGCACGGGTGCCATCGGCATCGCCCTGGCGAAGCTCCTCAAGGCCTTCGACTGCACCGTGATCGGCTACCGCCGCCGGAACGACGCGCCCGTGCCCCCCGGCTTCGACCGCATCGAGACGGACCTGGCGAAGGCCGTGGCCGACGCCGAGCTGCTCTACATCGCCCTGCCCCTCACCCCCGCCACCACGGGCCTCTTCACCAAGGAGCTGCTGCTCTCCGCACAGGGCAAGTTCCTGGTGAACGTGGGCCGTGGCGCCATCGTGGACGAGGAGGGCCTCTACCTCGCCCTGAAGGGCGGCATCCTCAAGGGTGCCGCCATCGACACCTGGTACACCTACCCCCAGGGCGGCGCCACCGTGGGGGCGCCCTCCCGCTTCCCCATCCACGAGCTGCCCAACGTGATCCTCTCCCCCCACGTGGGCGGAAGCACCACGGATGGCATCCGCCACGCCGTCGAGGAGACTGCTGAGAACATCGCCGAGTGGCTGGAGACGGGCACCTGCCGGCGGGAGGCGGACCTGCGGGAGATGTACTGAGGCCTTGGAATCACGGCGGGGTGGGGGGCGCGGCCGGACCGGACCGCGGCGACCTGGTTTCGAACCGAAGGAGGATCCGCTGGTAGGTCCCGTCCCTCTTCATGTCCTGCAGCGCCGTCGACCAGGCCTGGAGGGTGAACTGGGCCGTTCCCTTGGAGAACGCGAGGTAGAGGGGCACCCGCGCGAAGGGGTAGGCTTCCCGCACGTCCGAGGGCCTGAAGCCGGCTGACGTCATCAGCTCGCGGATCCCCGAGGGACTGGCGGCCATCGCATCGATGCGGCGGTCCATGAGCTTCTTGACCATGATCGTGGCGTCGAGCGAGCGATCGAGGTTCGTGAAGCCCGCCTGGGTCAGGTACTGATCGCGCGCGTCCTCCTTGTAGACCCCGATCAGCTTCAAGCGCCGGGCGTCCGACAGATTCCGGATCACCACCTTCGAGCGTGCGTTCACAAAGAAGCTGTAGGTGTTCTCGTAGATGGGGCCCACCCAGTCGAAGAGGGGGGCGCGCTCCGGTGTGCGGGCCGTGGAGAAGAGGATGATCCGGGACCGGGTCTGCAGTTCGTTGTAGCCGCGAACCCAGGGGACGACCTGGATCGGTTCGGTGCTGTCGATCCGTCTCTGGATCTCCCGGACGACTTCGATCCCGATGCCGGTGAGCCGTCCCTCCGCATCGAGGTACTGCCCGGGAGGGGCGATCTCGGTGTAGAGGGTCAAGGGCTGGGCCATCAGGGGCCCCGCCAGAACGGCGAGCGAGAAGGCGGCTGTGAGAAGACCGCGCATGGCCACACCCTTCACCCGCGGGTCGCGCTTGGGCCCGACCGGGAGGAAACGTGGGGGAAAGATGCGTTCGCAAAGCCTTCCCGGCAAGGGCCCACTGGGTTTCATATGGCTGCATGCACGCCCAGACTTATGGTTTCTTGGGCGAAGGGAGGTTGAGTTCCGGGAGGGGGCGATCCGGGTGATAGGAACGGTAGATCCGAAGAAAGGTGCCGTCCCGTCTCATGTCGTCCAAGGCTTTCGACCAGGGGTGAAGGACCGTGGACGAGGTTCCCTTGGAGAAGGCGATGTAGAGGGGGATCTTCGCGAACAGGTAGGCCTCCCGCGCGTCCCTGCTCGTGAAGCCGGCCTGCTTGGCCAAGGGACCGATGTTCTCCGTGCTGCTGGCAATGGCGTCCAGTCGCCGGTCCATGAGCTTCTTGAACATGATCACCGGATCGAGGGAGCGATCCAGGTTGGTGAAGCCGGCGCGGGTGAGGTATTGATCCCGCACGTCCTCCTTGTACACGCCGATCCGTTCCAGGCGCTTGGCGTCAGTCAGGCTGCGGAGAGTGATCTTTGAGTCCGATCTCACGAAGAAGCCGAACCGGTTCTCGCAGATGGGGCCGACCCATTCAAACAAGGACTCACGCTCGGAGGTGCGCGCCATGGAAAAGAGGGCGATGCCCGGCTTGGTCTGCAGCTCCCGGTAGCCCCGGATCCAGGGGACGACCTGGAGGGAGTCGGTGTTGCCGATTCGTTTCTGGATCTCGCGCACGAGATCCGCCGAACACCCGGTCAGTCGACCTTCCGGGGTGACCCATTGCTCCGGAGGGGCGATCTCGGTGTAGAGGGTCAAGGGCTGGGCCACCAAGGGCCCCGCCAGGACGGCGAGCGAGAGGACGGCTGAGAGGAGACGGCGCATGGCCATATCTTACGCCTGCGGGTCGCGCCTGGGCCCGACCGGGAGGAACAGCGGAGGAAAGATGCGTTCGTATGGTCTTCCTGGCAAGGGTGCAACCGGGCTTCACTCGGAGCATTGGGACGTGTGGCTCCGAAGGAAGGTCCCATCCCGTGCTCCTTGTCCGGCATCCGGAGAACCTCTTCAAGCGACAGCCATTCCACTGGAGACAGGGCTCAGCCGCCCTGCTCCATGAGGCGCCGGGCCACATCGGCATGCACGACCCGGATCTCGCCCGGGCCCGTCTCCAGCGCCCCGCGTTCCTCCAGCTCCTTCAGCACGCGGTTGAGGTGCCGCTCGGAGGTGGCGAGGTAGTCGGCAAGGTCGCGCTTGCGCAGGCGCGGCTGGCCGGGGCGCGCCATGAGGGAGAGGCAGATGCGGAGCACGCTGTGGGCCAGGCGGTGGGTGATGCGCAGCGAAGTTCGCTGGAAGTCGCGGTGGTAGCGCTTGGCCATGGTGCGGGCTAGGCCGAGGCCGAGGCTGGGATCCTGATCGACAAGGCGCTGAAGGGAGGACAGCGGGAGGAACCAGGCGGTGGTGCGCCGGGTGGCCAGGACGGTGCACCAGACGAAGTCCCCGGAGAAGAACTCCACCTCTCCGAGGATCTCCCCAGGGCCGACGAAGCCGAAGAGGATCTCCTGGCCGTTGTCGGAGGTGGTGTGCACCCGGACCAGACCGTCCCGGATCAGGAAGAGGCCCGGCAGGTCATCGCCCTGGTCGAGCAGGTGCTCGCCCCGCTCGAAGCGACGCTCCTGGACGTCGAAGCCTGCCTGCTTCGCCGTGGCCCAGAGTTCGTCGGATCCGGCTGCCTCTGGTTCCATGCCTGCACTCCTGGGACAGATGTCCTGGATCGGTCCTCCATCCGGGTAGCAGTATAGGCTCCGGGCGAAGGAGGACCCCATGCCGATCCATCTGCTGTTCACGTTCGCCGTGGGCTGCCTCGTGACCATCCACGTGGCCATGAACGCGCGCATCGGGTTGCTCACGGGCAACGGGAACCTTGCCAACACGGTCTTCTGGCTGGTGGGCTGCGCCACGTCCATCCTCATCGGAGGCATGACCTACGAGGCGGACTTCGCGTCCCGCCTCGTCCGAGCTCCCGGCTGGCTCCTGCTGGCGGGCGCCATCGGGGCCTTCATCGCGGCCTTCAACAACGCCATGATTCCCCGCATCGGCGTGGCGAACCTGATCTTCTTCCTCTTCCTGGGACAGGTGGTGGCCTCGGCCGCCATCGCCGGGGGGGGCTGGCTGGGGACGCCGCGCGAGGCCCTCACGCCCATCCGGTTGGCAGGCATGCTGCTCGTGGTTGCGGGCACCTTCCTGTTCGCCTATGGGAACCGCTGGTTCCGCGGCGCCTGAAGGCTCAGGGCCTCCGGTGCTCCTGGCGCCACTCCCAGGGGGCCACGGGATCCCGTTGGTTCCAGAGGCCCCGCTGTGCGGCCCGGGCTTGGCGCTCTGCCTGGGCGTAGACCTCCGCATCCCCGGGGAACTGGTCCTTCGCGTAGTGGATGTAATGCCAAGCCAGCCCCTCCTTCACCAGCTCCAGGTTGAGATCCGTGCCGCCGAGGAGCACCTTGCCCACCAGGCGGCCGTAGCGGTCCCGGGTCTGCACAAGCACCTTCACACGGCGCTGGATCACCCGGTCCCGGAACACCTGCCGGGCGACCTTCCCGTAGGGCTGGCCGCCCTCGGGGGCGTCGATGCCCAGGAGGCGCACGCGCTGGGTGCGGCGTGCATCATCCAGCACATCGAGGGTGTCCCCGTCCGCCACGCGGACCACGAGCCCCTCGAAGGTCGCGAGGGGCGGCGCGGCACTGAGCCAGGCTGTGGCCAGGAGCAGGGATAGGGCGGAGCGGCACAGCCAGTGGGCCCCCATTCAGGGCAGCCGGTTCTGGGTGTTGATGACCACGGTGTCCTCCGCATAGAGCGTGTCGCCCTTCTTCACGGCGATGCCCCGGGTCCGGCCCAGGATGGTGGCCAGGTCCCCCTGCAGGATCTGGAAGCCCTGGGGGGTGGTCTCGCCGGGACCCAGGTCCAGGGGGGCGGTGGAGGCCATCACCTGGATGAGTTCCGTGCCGAAGGGTTCCACGATTTCAAAGGAGAACGCGGTGCCGCTGGGGGGGATCTGGTAGAGACGGTCCTTCTGGATGCGCGAGTCGGGATGGTACGCGTTGGGAAAGATGACCACGCGAGCCCCATCCACCTGGCGGTAGAGGATCTTCACGTAGCAGTCCAGGTTGGCCTTGAGGAATAGGTAGAGCTTGTCGCCCTTGCGGTACAGGCCGCCGTCGCCCCGATCCGCGGCCACCTTGATCCTCAGGCTGGAGCCCTGCACCTGGGTCTCCGCGATCTCCAGGGCCTTCTTGGCGGCCTGGTAGTTGTCGGGGAGGAGCGCGAGCTTCGCCTGGGTGAGCTCCGCCACCGGGATGCGGATGCTGGCGGTGGCGAGCTCCTCCCCTTCCGCGCTGGTGGCCCGGAGGGTCAGCTTCACCTCCGTGCCAAGGTCGAAATAGGTGCCATGGACCACGGCCTGGGACTGCAGGGCCTGGGCCATGTCCACCTCGGGTCCCTGGGCGCTGAGGATGTCGCGGAGCGCGGCCTTGTCGAGGATGCGCGCGTTCCCCTGGGAAGCGAGCCGCGCGGAGACAGCCTGTTCGGCGTAAGCGGCGAAGGTGCCGCTGAACTTCGTGTCGCCGTAGTGGAGGGTGCCCACGAGCACCCGGAGGCCCTCGGGCAGGCCGGCGCCCAGGTCGTAGGCCACCAGATCCAGTCGGCTGTCCAGGCCCGGCGTGGTCGCATAGACCCTCCGGAGCTCCTCCCCGATCTCCGCCAGGGTGGGGGCAAGAACGGCGGGAGGGGGCACTCCGGCAACCACGTGGTACACCACCCGGTTCTCCTCGAGTTTCCGGGCCAGGTGCGTCGCTTCCAGCAGGCCTTTGGCCTCCCGGGAGGCCTTCGCACGCGTGAAGCGGTCGGCGCACTCCCGGCCCCGCTGGACAATGACCTCGCCCAGGTGCTTCGTCATCCGCGCGCGGTCCAGCACCGCCAGGCAGTAGGTGGTGCCCTTGCGGGAATCGACGTAGACCTCGTAGCGGTCCAGTCCTTCCAGCTCCAGGGCGGAGCGGGTCTTCACCAGGCTTCGGGCGTAGCTGGTCATGGACTGGTTCGTCAGGACGGTCTGCTTCTCGAACTCCGAGGTGATGTGGGTGCGGATGGAGGAGGCCAGCTCCTCCCGCGCCATGGCCGTGGCCTCGCGGCGCTGGCGGGCCTCGTCGCCGGGGGTGCTGGAGAGGCCGAAACCCGTGAGGTAGGCAGTGGCCGGAAAGGCGGCGGCATCCGCGCCTTGGCGCACGACCCAGCCTGGAGGGGCCGCCTCCAGCCCGCTCCCCGTGAAGAGCAGGACCGCGAGGGTGAATGACAGCAATCGCATGGCGGCTCCAGAGGGAATCCATTATCCCCCGAAGGGCCTACTTCCGCTTGAGGGCGGTCTTCACGGCCTGGCCCAGGTCCGCCACGGCCATGGCATAGAAGAAACTGCGGTTGTAGCGCGTGATGACGTAGAAGTTGGCGAGGCCCAGCACGTAGTCCGTGGGGCGGCCGGGGCTGGGGAGATCCACCAGCACTACCGGCGTGCCCTTCTCGGCGGTCCGGAAGGTGCGCTGCTGCTTGGCTGTCTTCAGGTGCGCAGGAAGGATCCCCGCCCTCAGCAGCTCATCCATGGACCACTTGAGGTCGGGGGAGCCGTCCGCCCGCTCCGCCAGGGCCTTCAGGGCCTTGGGAGTGCGCACCGGGTGCCAGAACGTGGGCCGTCCCGACTGCCAGCCGTAGTCCCGGAGGTAGCGGGCCACGCTGCCGATGGCGTCGTCCGCGCTGCCGCGCAGGTCGATGCGCCCATCGCCATCGAAGTCCACGGCATGGGCCCGGATGCTGCTGGGCAGGAACTGGGGGATGCCGATGGCGGCGGCGTAGGAGCCGGTGAAGGTCGTGGCGTCCTGGTGGGTGTCCCGGCACCAGAGCAGGAATGCTTCCAGCTCCCGCCGGAACAGCTCGGAGCGCCCGATCTTGTTCGGGGATTCCGGGTAGTCGAAGGCCAGCGTCGCGAGGGCATCCAGGATCGGGAAGCGCCCCATCTGGCGTCCGTAGAGGGTCTCGACGCCGATGATGCCCACGAGAATCTCCGCGGGCACGCCGTACTCCTTCTCCGCCCGGGCCAGGGCCGCCTCGTGCTCCTTCCAGAAGGCGACGCCCGCCTTGATGCGGATGGGCTCCACGAAGCGGGAGCGATAGACGCGCCAGCTCCGCTGGATCGGCACGGGAGAGGGCGCCACCAGCCGCGAGACCTCGCCCAGGAAGACGGCCCGGCCCATCAAGCTCCTGAGGGCTTCGGGCTCGAAGCCGTACTGCTGGACCAGGGAGGCCATGAAGGTCTGCACTTCGGGCCGCTCCGCGTAGTTTGCGAGGGCGGGCTGCTGCACGTCGGAGGCGCCCAGCGTGAAGGCGGCCGCCAGGACACAGGCCCAGCGCCGGATCGGGAAGAACCGGTTTCTCGGGGAGCGGCTTCGCGGAAGGTTCATGGGGGCGGGAAGGGGATCCGCCGGGGTTCGGGTTTCCGTGAGGCGGTGAGGTCTCGAGTTTAGACCATCCGAATGGGATGGCCAAACGGGCGGGTACACTCGACCCACGTCAGGGGGGGCCATGGGGATCGTGCGCGCAGACTGCCAGAGGCAGGACGAACAGGATCCGCTCCGGGCGCTGCGGGACCAGTTCCAGCTGCCGGAGGGAGTCCTTTACCTCGACGGGAACTCGCTGGGGGCGCTGCCCAAGGCCACCGCGAAGCGCGTGGCGTCAGCCGTCAACGACGAATGGGGCCACGGCCTCATCCGCAGCTGGAACACGGCCGGCTGGATCACCCTGCCGTCGCGGGTGGGCGACAAGATCGCCCGCCTCATCGGCGCGGATCCGGGCGAGGTGGTGGTGGCGGACTCCACCAGCGTCAACCTCTACAAGGTGCTCAGTGCCGCCCTCGCCATGGCCGCGGTGGCTGCACCCCGGAAGAAGGTCATCCTCTCGGAGCGCCACAACTTCCCCACGGACCTCTACATCGCCCAGAGCCTGGCCCGGGAACATGGGTGCGAGCTGGTCCTGTGCGACACGCCGGGGGAGGTGGATGCCCGCCTGGACGAAGGTTCGGTGGCGGTCCTGATGCTCACCCACGTGAACTACCGCACAGGGCGCATGCACGACCTGAGGCGGCTGACGGGACTCGCCCATGAACGGGGCGCCCTGGCGCTCTGGGACCTGGCCCACTCGGCGGGCGCGGTGCCCCTCGCCCTGAAGGCCGATGAGGCGGACTTCGCCGTGGGCTGCGGCTACAAGTACCTCAACGGCGGTCCGGGGGCACCCGCCTTCGCCTGGGTGCATCCGCGGCATGCGGACCGTTTCGAGCAGCCCCTCTCGGGCTGGATGGGCCATGCGGAGCCCTTCGCCTTCACGCCGGACTACCGGCCCGCGCCGGGCATCGCGCGGTACCTCTGCGGCACCCCGGCGGTGCTGGCCATGACGGCGCTGGAGTGCGGCGTGGACACGCTGCTCGCGGCGCCGGGCATAGAGGCCCTGCGGAAGAAGTCCCTGGCCCTCACGGACCTCTTCATGGAGCTGGTGGAGGCCCGCTGCGGCGGCCAGGGCCTGGTGCTGGCCACGCCCCTCGAACGGGCGCTGCGCGGCAGCCAGGTGAGCTACATGCGCGCGGAGGGCGGCTACGCCCTCATGCAGGCCCTCATCGCCCGGAACGTCATTGGCGACTTCCGTGCGCCCGATCTGCTGCGCTTCGGCTTCACACCCCTCTACACGCGCTTTGTGGATGTCTGGGATGCGGTCGAGGCGCTGCGGGAGGTGCTGGAGACGGGCGTGTGGCGGGAGCCTCGCTTCCAGGCCCGGGCCACGGTCACATGAGTCCCGTGCCGCTCTCCGGGCGCTGACCTCGCTCGCGGCGCTGCCGGACCAGGAAGCCCGCGGCCAGGGCCAGGACCGGTCCCAGGCCCACCAGCAGCGGATGCGGGTGGGGCCGCTTCTCCAGGTCCTCCGTGGACCAGGGGATGGGATCGAAGGGGAGGCCCGTCCGCGCGCAGAGGTCCTGCACGTCCAGGATCCGGATCACGGGGATGCCATCCCGCAGGCAGGTCTGGATGAGCCCGGTGCCGGAGGGTCCGCTGGGCCTGAACTCGCTCGGCCTCAGCAGCCCCGTGCGGCCCAGCAGGCCCTCGCCAAGCCCTGCGGAAGCCCAGTTCCCGCCCACGGAGACCAGCACCCGGGGCGTGCCGACCAGGGCGCGCTTCGCGGTGACGTCCGCGGCGAGCCCGGTGGGGCGCAGGATCCGTGAGCCCCGTGTCCGCGCCCGCTCGAGGGCGGCCTCCAGGGTGGCGGCGTCCATGTCCTTCCCCGCGTCCGAGGCGCCGCCGGGCGTGACGGCCAGAGGCTCCTTGGGCAACAGCCCCCGCTGGACCAGGAGATGCAGCATGTCGGGCAGGGTGAAGTCCGGGCGGTTGGCCCCGTAGGTGGAGGCGCCGATGCTGGCGAGGGTCACCGTCTCCGCCCCCAGGGTCTTGGCGGCCACGCGCGTGGCGATGGCGAAGCCGGGGAAGGATCCGGAGCTGTCGAGGGCCACGCGGTCCCCCGGATGCACGCCCGCCTCCCGCAGCAGGCGCACCATCAGGGCGGCGGCGGCGGGCTGGGCGCCCGTGCGCTTGGCGG
>CAYZND010000040.1:0-15672 GCA_964479495.1 uncultured Mesoterricola sp. | reverse complement strand
TGCTCGCCCGGCGCTCCAGCGCGGCTCTTCCCATTACTTGGACACGCTCCTAGCGGGCCAGCTCGGCAGAGACAAGCCTGCGGAACTCCCCGCTGGCCTTCAAGTCCCGGATCGCCTGATCGAAGCGGCGGAGCAGGGGTGCCAGGTTGGCCCCCTTCGAGAAGGCCAGGAAGGCAGGGGCCTCGCTGAGGGGCACACCCGAGGCCTGGATGTCGGGATAGGCCACCCGCAGGGAAGCGACGGAATCCTCGATGGCCAGCAGGGCGTCGATCCGCCCACTCTGGAGCTTCTGGAAGTTCTGGTCGTCGCTGCTGACGTTTTCCGCCTGGAGGAGGCCCCCGGCGCGCGCGCGATCGAACTCATCCCCGTAGCTCCACCCGCGCATCACCCCCACCCGCTTGCCGAAGAGGTCTCCGATCTGGGTGTACACCAGCGGTCGGTCCCGGTGGACATAGACGGTGATGGTCTCCACCAGGAGGGGTTCGCTGTAGTCGTATTTCTTCAGCCGCTCGGAGTTCTTGTAGATGCCCCCCACCCCCACCGAGCCTTTCTCGAGCTCCAGGATCGTCCGCGCTCAGGGCCTGGGCTCCAGCCGGACCGCCACGTTCAGGCGCGCGAAGGCGGCCTGGATGAGCGCCGGATAGATGCCTTGCGCAGCCCCCCCCTTGTCATACATGTAGGGTGGATGGGCTTCATCGAAGGCGATCAGCAGTTCCTGGGCCAAGCATGGCAGGGCGAGGCAGAGCGCGAGGAGACATCGGTACGCCGTCCGGAACCAGGAAAACCTTCTGCTCCTTGGAATAGTCCTGGACTCGCCCATGACTTCACCGGGGATTGACCGCTGCAGATCCCTCCTTATCGTCGCTCTCCTTCAATCCCTTGATCTGGAACTTGCTCACGCCCCCAGAATGCTCCGGAGCTTCTTCCCCAGGTCGGAGGTGGAAAAGGGTTTCTGGATGAAGTGGACCCCGCTGTCCAGGACCCCTTGCCGGGAGATGACGTCCGCCGTGTAGCCTGACATGTAGAGGACCTTCAGCTCGGGCCGAATGGGGCTCACCCGCTCCCAGAGCTCCTTCCCGCTCATGCCTGGCATGACGACGTCCGTCAGCAGGAGATCGATGGGCACATCCTTCTGGTGGCAGATCTGCAGGGCGTCGCCCGGACTGGCGGCGAGAAGGAATGTGTAGCCCAGGCGGCCCAGGATGCGGGGGATGACCTCCCTCAGCACTTCGTCGTCCTCCACGACGAGGATGTGCCCCTTGCCCTGGCTGCCCGATCCCAGCTCCTCCACCACCTCACCGGCGGTCTCCTCCTGGCTCCGCTGGAGGTAGACCCGGAAGGTGGCGCCCAGCTTCGGCTCGCTGTAGACGTTGATGAAGCCATTGTTCTGCTTCACGATGCCGAACACCGTGGAGAGCCCAAGCCCCGTCCCCTTTCCCATCTCCTTGGTGGTGAAGAAGGGCTCGAAGATCTTCTGCCGGACTTCGGGCGGCATGCCGATGCCTGTATCGCTGACGGTCAGCACCACGTAGTCGCCCGGGGAGGCCCCGGGGTTCTCCACGCAGTAGTCCGCATCGATCTGCGCATTCGCGGTCTCAATGGAAAGGGTGCCGCCCCGGGGCATGGCATCCCGGGCATTGACCACCAGGTTCATGACGATCTGGTCCACCTGCGCCGGATCCATGCGGATCTTCCAGAGCTCCTGGCCGAGCCTCAGGTCGAAGGTGACATCCTCTCCGATGAGCGGGGCCATGGACCTCCGGAAGCCGTCCAGCAGCTCGTTGAGGTCGAGGACCTTGGGCTCGATGACCTGCCGGCGCGAGAAGGCGAGGAGCTGCCGGATGAGGCCCGCCGAGCGTTCCGCCGCGCCTTCCATGGCCTTGATGTGGCTCAGTGCGGGATTCTCCGCGCCCAGGACCTCCCGGAGCAGCTCCGCATGCATGAGGATGGCCGTGAGCATGTTGTTGTTGTCATGGGCCACGCCGCCCGCCAGGCGCCCGATGGACTCCAGCTTCTGGGACTGGTTCAGCTGTTCCTGGAGCCGGGTCCGCTCCTCCTCGGCGTGCTTGCGCTCCGTGATGTCCTCGAAGACGCCCAGCACCGCAGAGGGCCGCCCCTCCGCATCGAGGATCGGCACCTTGGTGACATCCAGCCACACCGAGCGGTCCTCGCCGAGCGTGAGGTTCTCGATCACATGGATCCTGGACTCCCCGGTCTGGAGGACATGCTGGTCGTCCCGCTGGTGGATGGTGATGTCCTCGTCATGGAAGGGGAGTTCGAGGTCGTGCTTGCCCACGATGGCCTCGGGGCTGGGTATGCCAGCGGCCGCGGCGAAGACGGTGTTGCAGCCCTGGTAGCACCCCTGGGCGTCCTTCCAGTAGATGGCCTGGGGCACGGAGTTCAGGACCGCCCGGAGGGTCGTCTGCTTCTCCCGGAGGGCTCCCAGCCGCGCCTGCAGCAGCGCCACCATGTCCCCGATGGAGCGCCTCAGGCTTTCCAGCTCCCCCCGGAACCCGTCCGACTCGAAGCCCTTCGGGACCGGGCCTCCGGCCTTCACGGCGAGGGCGAAGCGCTCGATGGCGCGCAGGGGCTTGAGGATCAGCCACCAGAGGAGCACGTAGAGGCTTGCGATGAGCAGCAGATCGAAGGCGAGGCTCAGCAGCAGGGTGAAGGCCAGCCGTCCCCGGAGCTCCTGGTTCAGGAAGCGCGTGGTGACCAGGATCTTCACGGATCCGATGGGTTCCCCCATGGCCACGATCTCACGCTCCTGGATGAGGGTCTCCTCGTCGTGGACCGCTGGTTCCTTTGCCACGACCCGCCACTCGGCGTCGCGGGCCCGCAGGTAGGTCACCGAGTGGCCGGGATTCGCCGGGTCGGCCTGGGTCACGATGACGCCGTAGACGTTCTGGTCCTTCATGGCGCTGTCGAGAATCTTCGTCAACTGGGAGTAGTCGAAGTTCCAGAGGGGGAGGGACAGCCCGGCCGCCAGCTGGTCCGCGGCCGTGGCTATCCCGCGATCGAGCTTGGCCTGCTCCTTTTCCCGCTCCTTGGAGTGGTTGAACAGCCCCATGCCCACCAGGAGCATGGTCGCCACCAGCACCAGGGAGACGATCACCAGGATGGCCACGGACAACCGCCGCCGGAGCGGTGGCAGACCCTCCGCCGCACCACTGGGCTGCGGTGCGAGCTCGGTCTCCCTTCGCGGATCAGGCATATGGATGGGTCCGTCTATGTCATCGAGCATGGCAAAACGCCACTTGAGTTAATCCATGGCTGAATTTGGCGTCCTTGGCCCTGAGATGATTCATGCATCGGAGCGCCGAGCCTCCACGATCTCGCCGCCAGTCTCCTGGAGGAGCCGCTGGAAGGCCGGATCCGCACGGAGGCTGTCTTCGGGACGGGCGTGGGACTCCGCGTCGAAGGTGATGCTGATGCGGGAGACCCCCGGCAGCACGAGCCGGAGCGCCTCCAGCAGATGGGGATTCGACTGCTCACGCTCCAGATCCTGCACCGTGTTCCTGACGTTGGGCGGAAAGAACCAGTGCAGGGTGTGGGCTTCCACTTTCAGCTCCGTGGCCATGTGGGGCAGCGACGCCAGGGTGCGGGGCAGACCGCCCTGGGCGCCCTTCAGGGCCTCCGAACAGCCCTTGCGGAGCTGCTCGAGGTTGCCGGGGTCTTCGATGGGCTTGAGGGCGGGCTTCGCAGCCGATGGATTCTCTGGAGGCCTGGAAGGAGCAAGGCAATGGCCAGCCGTATCGGGCGCGGGGGTCTGGGGAAGCGTCGCCCGGGTCACGCTCCCCGCACTAGGGCGGGGACCGGAGCGGGCGGAAGGTGCAGACGGCGCTGCGACGCCGTTCCCCGGCCGGACCAGGTCGTCCAGGGGCGCGAGGTGGGGCAGCTGCGAAGCGGTCAGCAGCGCCAGCTCCACGACCACCTGGGGCAGGCTGGTGTCCCGCAGGTCCCGCTCCCGCTGCAGGAGCAGGTGGAGCATGCGGGCGAGGCGCACCAGCTCGTGAGGCAGGGCCCCCCGTCGGGTCTCGGCCTCCAGGCGGTCCCGGAAGGCCACCATCAGCTCCCGCCAGAAGCTGATCCAGTCCGTGCCCAGAGAAGTCAGGGCCTGGCACTCGTCCAGGATCCGGCCCGCGTCGCCATCCAGCAGGGCGGTCAGGATGGCCTGGACGCGAACCGCCGGCACGATGCCCAGCTGCTCGCGGACCATCTCCTCCATCACCCGCCCATCACCCGCGGCGATGACCCGGTCCAGGATGGTCAGGGCGTCACGCATGGAGCCCTGCCCCGCCTCCGCCAGCAGCCGCAGGGAGCCCTCGTCGAAGGGCGTACCCTCCTGCTCGCAGATGTACTTGAGCCGACCTTCGATCAGGGGCACGGGCATGAGGCGGAATGGATAGATCTGCACCCGGCTCTTGATGGTGTCCGGCACGTCCTGGAGCTCCGTGGTGGCCAGGATGAAGACGGCATGGCCCGGCGGCTCCTCGAGGATCTTCAGCAATGCATCAAAGGCGCTGCGGCTCATCATGTGCACTTCGTCGATGATGTAGACGCGGTAGCGGCAGAAGGCGGGCCGGGTCTGCACCTGCTCCCGCAGGGCCCGGGCGTCCTCCACCGAGGCCCGGCTCGCGGCGTCGATCTCGATCACGTCCAGGTTGCGGTCAGGCTGTTCCGAGGCCACGCAGGCATCGCACACCCCGCAGGGCGTCGCCGTCGGGCCTTGCAGGCAGTTGAGGGAACGGGCAAGGATCCGGGCCGTGGAGGTCTTCCCGGTGCCTCGCACACCGGCGAACAGGAAGGCCTGGTGATGGATGGAGCCGGATTCCTTGGCCCGCTTGAGGGCGTTGGCGAGGGCCCGGACGCTGGCCTCCTGGCCCACGAGATCCGCAAGCAATCGGGGACGGTACTTGAGCGCGAGGGTGTTCATGGAAGGGCCATTGTCCCATGGAACCCCGTCAGAAGCTGCCCTCGAACAGGCCGGGGTGCGTGGGCTGGGGACCCAGGTGCCGCGGCGAGGCACAGGGCGCAGAGGGGGTCCGCCCCGATCGGGCCCGCTTCAAGGACCGGCGGGCGGCGGGCAGCGCCCCCTCAAGGAGCTCGCGAACTCCGTCCACGTAGTCCGGGTCCAGCACCTTGAGCCATCCCTGGCGCGCCAGGACATCGTAGAAAGGATCCTCCTTCAGGAGCCGCAGAGAGCCCACCCAGAGCCCGGACACGCCGCTCTCCCGGGCCCTGCGGGCGAACCCAGCCGGGTCCGTCATGGCCATCAGGGGCGTCACGGCCAGGTTCACGGCGATCCCCGCCCGGACCAAGCGCTCCACGGCCCCCCAGCGCGTGGGGATGGGGGGCGCCTTGGGTTCCACCTGCTGGCGCACGGTGTCGTCGTCCGTGGGAATGGACACTCCAACGGACAGGCGGCCCTGAAACGCCTTCAGCAGCTCCAGGTCCTGCAGGATCAAGGCGGAGCGCGTGTGCACCACCACCCGACTGGTCGGGCAGTCCAGGAGCACCTTCAGGCAGGCGCGGGTCAGACGATACTCCCTCTCCAAGGGCTGGTAAGGATCGGTGGCCGTGGACAGGAAGACGGTCTGCTCGTGCAGCCGGTGGCGCTGGGACCAGAGCAGCTCCGGGGCGTTGAGCTTGGGCGCGGTCCAGCGCCCCCACTCGCCCGAGCCATGGAGCGCGTGGGGATATTCCCGGACGAAGCAGTACCTGCAGCCGTGGCTGCACCCTCGATAGGGGCTGAGGGAAAACCCGAACCCATACCGCTCGTCCCGCTGGGGCCTTAGGATGCTCCGGGCCTCCTCGGGCTCCACGGCCACATCCAGCAGCTGCGTGGGCACCGTTTCGGGAGCACGGAAGAGGGGCGTCATGCCAACAGTATTCGTTTTATTTTCGTGTTGTCAATCTCCGTTCAACGGAAGTTCAGTGCCAGGGGGAGACGCCCCGATGAGAGTCCTGTGTTCCGCCTTGCGAGGAGACCTTGACGCTCCGTACCAGCATTTTGGCCGGCCCCCGGATCTTCCAGGTGGCCCTGGCCTGTGCCCTGGTGCTGGGGATCGCCCTCTGCGGCTCGGATCTTCTTCTGGGGTTGGTGGTACCTGACCCGGCCCGGTTCTCGCCCTTCCGGGACGGGCTCCTGCTGGGCCTGTCCCTCGCGGCGCTCGCGGTGATCGCGACCTTCCTGCCTGGAGCGGTTCGTCCAAAGGAGGCGCCTGAAGCCCCGCCGGATGAGCACGCCCCGGAGTCCGCGGTGTTCAGGCGCGAGCATCTCGAATACCTCTCTGTCTATTCGAACGACGCAGCCCTGCTGCTGGATGACGAAGGGGAGATCCTCGACGCCAACCCGCGTGCCATTCAGATGTACGGGTGGTCGCGGAGCGAGCTCATCGGCAGGAACATCCGCACGCTCATGCATGCCGACATGCTGCCTTTGCTGGAAAAGCGCTGGCTCGAGGACCGGACGCGCCAGGGCACGCTCTTCGAGTCGTTCCATGTGACCCAGGACGGGAGCACCTTCCCCGTGGAGGTGAGCTCGCACTGCTTCTCAGTGGGCGAGCGCGTGCTCCGCCAGGTCTTCATCCGGGACATCACGGAACGGAAGCAGGCCGAGCGCACCCTCCTGGAGACCCTCGACCAGTTCCGGCTGCTGGTCGATTCCGTGGATGGCATCGTGTGGGAATCCGATCCCAGGAGCCTGTACGTCACCTTCGTCAGCCGGCGGGCTGAATACTTGCTCGGGTACCCGACTGCCCAGTGGCTGACAGAGCCCGGGTTCTGGCGGCATCACCTGCATCCCGAGGATCGGGAACAGACCATCGCCTGCTTCGAAGAGGCCGAGAAACGGCTGGAGCCGTTCGCCGCGGAATACCGCATGATCGCCTCCGACGGCAGGCCCGTCTGGATCCGCGACATCGTGATGGTGACCGCCGAGGAGGGCCGCGCCGTCAGGCTGCACGGCGTGATGGTGGACATCTCCGAGCGCAAGCAGGTCGAGGCGGAACTGGAGCGGGCCCGGGACTACTACTTCACGCTCCTCGACAAGCTGCCCGATCCGGTCTGGCAGACGGATCCAGCCGGTCGCTTCGTGTACGTGAACAAGGCCTGGCTGGACTTCACGGACCAGGAGCCTGGGCGAGCCCTCGAAGGCCACTGGATCGACCTGTGCCCCCCCGAGGAGAGGGCCGAAATCCGGCAGCGATACCAGGCGGCCCACGAACACCGGCAGTCCTTCAGCTTCGAACATCGCCTCCGCTGTCAGGACGGCAGCTACCACGAAGTCCAGAACCACGGGCGGCCCCTCGTCTTCAAGGACCGATTCGAAGGCTATGTGGGCATCTTCCATGACCTGCACGATCTGCGGCAGGCCCAGAGCGACACCCATCGGATCAAGGACCTGTACCACGCCCTCATCCAGACGGGGCAGCTCATCATCCACGCGCCGGACCGGAAGAGCCTGTTCCGGGACATCTGCGCCATCGCGACCCACCAGGCTCGCTTCACAATGGCCTGGGTCGGCCTGGCGGATCCGGCCACCAGACAGGTCCATGTGGAGGCCGTGGAAGGCCCCGCCCAGAGGTTCCCCCAGGGACTCCAGGTCAGCTGCCACGGGGATGACGACCTGGGGAGAGGTCCGACCGGCACGTGCATCCGGGAGGGACGGTACCAGGTGGTCAACGACATCCTGACCGCGGAGACCATGACGCCATGGCTGGGTCTGGCCGAAGAATACGGCGTCCGCGCCGCTGCCTCCTTCCCCTTGCGTCTGGAAGGGCACGTGATCGGAGCCCTGACCCTCTATTCCCAGGAGGCCGGTTGCTTCGATCCGGACCGCGTGGCCCTGCTCAACGAGATGGCCCAGGACATCTCGTTCGCGCTGGACCGGCTCGAGGCGGACTCGCGCAGACAGCAGATGGAGCAGGCCCTGCGCGAGAGCGAGGCCAACCTGGCCAAGGCCCAGGAGCTGGCCCTGATGGGGAGCTGGGAGTGGGACGTCGCCCGGAACCAGGGCCGCTGGTCCACGGGGATGGAGACGATCTACGGGTTCCCCTTCCAGGAGGGGCCGGGCCACCTGGAGCGCGTCATGACTTCCATCCACCCGGAAGACCGGGTGCGCTACCAGAGCCGCCTGCTGAAGCTCATCACCTCGGGCGGCACCATGGACTCCGACTACCGGATCCTGCGGCCCGACGGCGAGGAGCGGGCCTTCCAGGTGCATGCCGTGGCGGAACTGGATGCCTCGGGCCATACCACGCTCATCCGCGGCATCACCCAGGACGTGACGGAGCGCAAGCGCTCGGAGGAGCGGGTTCGCGAGACCTTGCGGCGCCTGGAAGACCTCAAGGCCGCCGTGGACGAGTCCGCCGTGGTGCTCATCACGGATGCAGCCGGAGTCATCACCTATGCGAACCAGCGCCTGTGCGAGATCACCGGCTATGCGTCGGAGGAGCTGGTCGGCCTCACGCCTCGCATCTTCAGCTCCAACCACCACCCCGAGGCCTTCTGGCAGGAGATGTGGGAGATCATCTCCGCCGGCGGTATCTGGCGCGGAGAGGTGAAGAACCGCGCCAAGGACGGGAGCTTCCACTGGCTGGACACCACCATCGTCCCCTTCCTGGATGAGGGGGGCAATCCGGGCCAGTACATGGCCATCCGGTTCGACATCACGGCACTCAAGCTGGCCGAGGAGCGTGTCCTGGCCATCTCCGCGGACCGCATGGCCCTGCTGGAGGCCTCGGCCGTCGCGAAGGTGGTTCCCTGGTCCCTGGACCTCTCGACGGGCCACCTGCGGATGGGGGATTCGGCCCTGCTGGTGCTGGGCAAGCCGGCCATGGCCTTCCAGGCCCATCCGAACGCCCTGCGTGAACTCCTGAAGTCCGAGGACCAGAAGCTGCTGATCCATGCCCAGGCCGAAGCCCGGGCCGGAATGATCGGCTCCTTCGAAGCCCCCGTGCGGCGCGGCGAGCGCCAGATCATCTGGACCCGCTGGACCATCGCCCGCCGGGAGGGCTCCCTCCACGGCGTGGTGCAGGACATCACGGAGCAGCACGAGCTCCACAGCCAGCTCCTGCAGAGCCAGAAGCTGGAATCCCTGGGCACGCTTGTGGGCGGCATCACCCACGACTTCAACAACATCCTGATGGGCATCCTGGGCTACGCGGAGGTGCTTTCATCCATGCCGGACCTGCCTGCCGGGGTGCAGAAGGGCATCGGCGTCATCGGCCGGGCGGCGGAACGGGGCCGAGGCCTCGTGAACCAGCTGCTGCGTTTCAGCCGGCGCACCGTCGCCACGAAGGTGATGCACAACCTGAACGACATCGTGAAGGAGATCCAGGGCCTCATGCAGCTGCCCGGGGACAGCCTGATCCAACTGGAGGTCTTCCTGGACCCCAACCTGCCGGACACCCTCATGGATCCGGGCCAGCTCAACCAGGTGGTCATGAACCTCGCGGTGAACGCCCGGGACGCCATCGCGGGCCGCGGCCTCATCCGCTTCCAGACGGGCCTGATCGAGCTGGGTCCCCAGGCCGCCGCGGAGCTGGAGCGTCCACCCGGTCCCTACCTGTTCCTCGAGGTGGAGGACACGGGCTCCGGGATCCGACCCGAGGTGCTCTCCCGCATCTTCGAGCCGTTCTTCACCACGAAGGGGACCGGCAAGGGCACGGGGCTGGGCCTGTCGGTGGCCCATGGGATCGTCGAGGCCCATCGCGGCCACATCCAGTGCCGCAGCGAGCTGGGCAAGGGCACCTGCTTCCGCATCCTGCTGCCTTGCATCACGGACGAACGCCTGATGCGCGAATCGGACAACACCACACCCACCCTGCCGGCTCATCGCATCCTGCTCCTGGATGATCCCGGGCACGGACGCTCCACCGCGGCGGACCTGCTCGTCTACATGGGAAACCTGGTCATCGCGGACGCCGATGTGACGCGTGCCATCGAGGCCCATCGGGAGGAAGCCTTCCACTTGGCCATCGTGAACCTCGCCATGGCCAACCAGACGGGTCTGGAGATCCTGAAGCGGCTCCAGGAAGCCCTCCCGGACGTGCCGGTGATCGCGGGAACCGGTCAGGAGGAACCAGCGCTGACGCACCTCCGGCGCCAGCCCCACGCCATCATCCAGTGGCCCTTCCGGGCGGTGGAGCTGCTGTCGGCAATCCAGCGGGTGCTGGGAGGCTAGGTCGATTTCCCGATGACGCTGATGCGACCGTTGTTCTCCAGGATGGCCACGCGCACGTCGGTAACCTGCGAGTATCCCGCCTGGCGGATCGCCGCAAGGAGCTCGTGGCGGGAGATGCGCTCGCGCTCGGCGATCTCCTCGTCCACCGCGCCGTTATGGATGAGGATCTGGGGCTTGCCTTCGATGAGCAGTTCGATCTTCTTGTTTCGATAGCTGAGGTACCCCATCAGGGCGTTGGCCCCGATGAGGGTCAGCACCAGGATGAAGCCCGCGGTCACCGAGTTGTCCCCGGCGTTCATGCTGTTCTGCACCGCATTGGAGAGCACGAGCAGGAGGACCAGATCGAAGGAGGAAAGCTGCCCCACCTGCCGCTTGCCGGTCAGGCGCAGCACCAGGAAGAGGAACCCATAGACCAGCAGCGCCCGGAGCCCGAACTCCCACCAGGGTTGCACCGTCGCCCAGAGGCTCAATCCCATGGGCTGCGGCGCTTCGAGGATGCTCCCCAGCATCTTGCGGTCCTCCTCCCCTATATTGGCTTGGCCAGTCGGGCCTCAGTGCCCCGAGTCCAGCAGCCGGTCCACAGCCTCCCAGTCCCATTCCTCCGCTTCAGGCACGGAGCCCGGCACCAGCTCCTGCTGCGTCAGCCAGAGGTCGTAGACCACCAGGGCGCACATGGCTTCCGCCACCGGCACCACCCGAGGGGCGATGCAGGGATCGTGACGCCCGTGGACGACGATCTCGGAGGCACGGCCGTCCCGGCTGACCGTCCGCTGGGCCTGGGCAATGGATGCGGTGGGCTTCACGGCAAGCCGGACCACCACGGGAGCGCCATTGGAGATCCCGCCCAGGATGCCCCCGGCGTCATTCTTGAGTGGCCCTTCGGGCCCGAGGGGGTCGTTGTTCTCGGAGCCCCGGACCCGCGCGGCGGCGAACCCTGCGCCGACCTCCACGCCCTTGACGGCGCCGATGGTCATGCAGGCATAGGCCAGCAGGGCATCGAGCTTGCCGAAGGCCGGATCTCCCAGCCCCACGGGCAGCCCCTCGATCCAGATCTCCGTCACCCCCCCCACGGAATCGTGGGCCGCGATGGCCTGCTCCACGGCCTCGCGCTGGACCGGGAACCGCTCCCGATCGGCCACCCGCAGCGGATTGGCTTCCACGAACGCCCAGTCCACCTGGGCGCCTTGGATCCCCGCGATCTCGCGGTTGAAGCCCCGGATCCGGATTCCGAAGGAGGCGAGCTGCTGCTTGGCCCAGGCGCCGGCGGCCACACGCGCCAGGGTCTCGCGGCCGCTGGAGCGGCCTCCCCCGCGGGGATCCCTAAGCCCGTACTTGCGCTGGTACGTGAAGTCCGCGTGACCCGGGCGAAAGAGATCCTGGATGGCCGAGTAGTCTCCGCTGCGCTGGTTCTCGTTGAAGACGGCCAGGGCGATGGGATGTCCCGTGGTGCGCCCCTCGAAGACACCGGAGAGCACCTGTACGCGGTCCGCTTCGGAGCGGGGCGTGACCAGCTCCGACTGCCCTGGCCTGCGCCGGTCCAGCTCCTGCTGGATGGCCTCGAGGTCAAAGGGCAGCCCAGGCTTGATCCCGTCCAGCACGACCCCCACGGCCCGGCCATGGCTCTCCCCGAAGGTCAGAATCCGGAAGGCGCGGCCGAAAGAGCTGGGGGAATCGAAGAGCATGCGGGACACCTCGGAATTGAAACTTACACCTCTGGATCTTCGGATGCTTCCGGCCTTTTCACCAGCAGCGGCACCGAAGTGCCCTGGGGATGGCTCGTGATCCCCTTCCACACGTAGCGCGTGCCGCGCTTCTGCCCCTGCTTGACGATGACGCCCTCCTCCTCCAGTTCTGCAAAGAAGCGCCGCAACGTGGCCGGGGCCCAGTCGCAGTCCTTCAGTCCCAGCTCGTCCTGGGCCTGGAAGCTGGAGAGCGCGCCCTGGAGCTGGAGCTTCTTGACCAGCATCGCCTTCAGGTCACCCAGCTCGGCCTTGGTACGGCGGGCCCGGGTCTTCAGCTCCTCGCCCAGTTCCGGCTCGCCAGCGGCGGCGGTGGCCGGATCGAGGTCGAACGAGGCCTCGGCAGGGTCCCCTGCGGCCTCGATCAGCAGACCGCCCTCCAGGAGGATGTCCGCATCCTCCCGCTTGTAGAGCACGACCACCGAGCTTGCGGGAATGCCTTCCCGGTGGAAGGAATCAATGATACGGTCCCCGATACGTTTCTTCTGATCGGCAGACAGCCGGTTCGCCTGAATGATCACCAGTGGCATTTCAACTCCTGATAAATGGGGAAGCTATAATTTAATCTCATAAGCGGGCCTGAAGCCGCCCTTTTTTATCTGCCGACCGATATACCTGGAGTCTTTTTCATGGGACCGCGCCCCACCCATTCCCGGAAGTCCCACTCGAAGGAGGAGCTCCTCTTCGAGGGCTACCTGCGGGGACGGAAGCTGAAGCTCACCGGGGAGCGCATGACCATCCTCCACGCCATCTTCGCCCGGAAGACCCATTTCGACGCGGAGGCCCTCCACGCCTCCCTGCGAGAGACCGGGGGCGACATCAGCCGAGCCACGGTCTACCGGACCCTGGACCTGCTGGTCCAGTGCGGCCTGGTGCGCAAGAACAGCCTGGGCGCCAGCCACGCCAACTACGAGGCCGCCCGGGACAACGAGCACCACGACCACCTCATCTGCCTGAACTGCGGCAAAGTGATTGAGTTCTTCCGCCCCGACCTGGAAACCCTCCAGGAAGACATCTGCTCGGAGAACGGCTTCCAGCCCATGCACCACAGCCTGCAGATCTTCGGCCTCTGCAGCGCGTGCAGAGGCAAGGCGGATGAAGGCCGGATCCGCGACCGCGTAGCCCAGCTCCATACCTGAACGGTGACCCCCATGCCCAAGCTGACCCTCGAAGACATCCAGCGTCTCCCCAAGACCGACCTCCACGTCCACCTGGATGGCAGCCTCCGCCTCGAGACCATCCTCCAGCTGGCCGAGCAGCAGAAGGTGAAGCTGCCCGGCGATTCCGTGGATACGCTCCGCCCCTTCGTCCAGGTGGGGGACGACTGCAAGTCCCTGGTGGACTACCTGAAGGCCTTCGACGTCACCCTCTCGGTCATGCAGACCTACGACTCGCTGGTGCGCACGGCCTTCGAGCTGGCCGAGGATGCCGCCAAGGAGAACGTGCGCTACATCGAGGTGCGCTACAGTCCCATCCTGCACCAGCAGAAGGGCCTGCCGCTCCACCACATCGTGCAGGCGGTGCTGGAGGGGCTCCGGGACGCCCGCAAGAAGTACGGCATCCACACGGGCGTCATCATCTGCGGCATGCGCCACATCAATCCCGAGACCTCCCTCAAGCTGGCGGACCTCACGGTGGCCTTCAAGAACAAGGGCGTCGTGGGCTACGACCTGGCGGGGGCCGAGGAGGACTTCCCCGCCAAGCGGCACAAGGAGGCCTTCGGCCGGGTGCTGGCCAACAACATCAACTGCACCCTGCATGCCGGCGAGGCCTACGGCCCCGAGAGCGTCCACCAGGCCATCCACCAGTGCAACGCCCACCGCATCGGCCACGGCGTCCGGCTCATCGAGGACGGGGACCTGCTGAACTACGTCAACGACCACCGCATCCCCCTGGAGATGTGTCCCAGCTCCAACCTGCAGACCCGCGTGGTGAAGAAGATGGCCGACCACCCCATCCGCCTCTTCTACGACCTGGGCCTGCGGGTGACGGTCAACACGGACAACCGCCTGGTGACGGGCACCTCGGTGAGCCGGGAGTTCAAGGTCCTCCACGACGAGCTGAACTTCAGCCTCGACGAGATCCAGGACATCATCATCATGGGCTTCAAGAGCGCGTTCCTGCCCTATGCGGTCAAGCGCGCCATGCTGGCCGAGGTGGTGCACGAACTCAAGAACTTCAAGCCCAAGAGCCTCGAAAGCAAGAAGGAGCACCTGTAATGCTTACCTCACGCAGTACCGCCTTGCGAATCGCCGAAGGCGATTCCAAGAAGAAGGAGCACCTGTAGGAGCATGTCCATGCTCGATCGCTTCCTCCCTGTTCTCGCGTCCGCCCGGCGGGTGCTGCTGACCACCCACGAGAACCCCGATGGCGATGGCACCGGCTCCATGGTGGCCCTGGCCCACTGCCTGCGCGCCCAGGGCAAGGAGATCCGCATCGTGGTCTCCCCGGAGGTGCCCTTCTTCCTGGAGTTCCTGGATACCGAAGGCTGGATCGAAATCTACGAACCCCACGGAGCCCACGCGGACCTGGCCGCCTGGCCCGAAGCCTGGGTCCTGGTGGACGCCTCCGAGCCCCACCGCATGGGCCTGCTGAAGGCTACCTTCCAGGCCTCCAAGGCCCTGAAGGTCTGCCTGGACCACCACCTGAAGGATGGCCCGCAGGGATTCGACGCCGAGTTCACCGATCCCAGCGCCAGCGCGAGCGCTGAGCTGGTGTACGACCTGGCCACCTCGTGCATGCCCCGCCCCTTCCCACCCGCCCTCCGGGACGCCCTGTATACGGGCTTGGTGGACGACACCGGCAACTTCCGCTTCTCCAACTCGACCCCGAAGGTGCTCCGCATGGCCGCCGCCCTGGTGGAGGAGGGTGCGGATCCGTCAAGGATCTACCAGGCCCTCTACCACCAGAACCGCCCCCAGCGGCTGCGCCTGTTTGGTCGGGCCTTCCAGAGCCTCCGGTTGCTGGGAGAGGGTTGCTACGGTGCCCTGACCCTCTCCCAGGCGGACCTCAAGGCCTGCGGTGCCATCCACGACGACATGGAGGGGCTGGTCAATGAGCCCTTGCGGCTCCGCGGCGTGGAGGTCGCCTCCTTGGTCCATGAGCTGGGCGACGGGCGGATCAAAGTGAGCCTGCGAAGCCGGGGACGCACGGACGTGAACGCCATCTGCCGCCTCTTTGGGGGCGGCGGCCACCGGCTGGCCTCCGGGGCCAAGCTGGACGGGCCCCTGGATCAGGTTCAAACTAGGGTGGATGACGCAGTTCTCGCCCAGTTCCAAAAGGACTTGGCCCTGGACTGACCCCAAACCAGCCCACCCGCAGGACATGCCATGGCCCCCAAGGACAGCAGCAGCGCTCCCGAGCTGAGGCTGAGTCCCGATTCGCCCCTGGAGCTGGTCACCCGCTTCGAGGCGGAGGCGGTGCCCTTCGTGGCCAAGGCGAACGTCCCCTCCATCTTCGGGAAGTTCACGGTCTACGGCTTCCTGGAAAAGCTCACCGGGAAGGAGCATCTGGCTGTGGTGGCGGGCGAGATCGACGCCCGCAAACGCATTCCCGTCCGCATCCACAGCGAGTGCTGGACCGGCGACGTGCTGGGCAGCCTCAAGTGCGACTGCCGGGCCCAACTGGAGGCGGCGCTCCGCTACATCGGGGAGCACGGCGGCGTGGTGCTCTACCTCCGCCAGGAAGGCCGCGGCATCGGCCTGCTCAACAAGCTCAAGGCCTACGCCCTCCAGGAGCAGGGCT
>CAYZND010000039.1:0-15693 GCA_964479495.1 uncultured Mesoterricola sp. | reverse complement strand
CGCACGTCGGTCGGAATGGGGCCCGAGGCCTCGAGATGGGCCGTCTTCCCGGGGAGGGAGGGACGCGGTACGGCGAAGGCGCCGATCCATCCGCCTTCCCGCCAGGGCGCCTCGGCCCCCTTCGGGGCGGAGGTGCTCATGGTCGGCAGGAGGAGCGCCGCGGGCAGGAGCAGGGAGAGAACAAGGCGGAGGCGGCTCATGGGTGACTCGGAAGGAAAGGGTCGGAGAGGGAAGCAAGGTCGAGCCCGCCGCTGAGGACCTTCCAGCGGTAGAGGCCCATGAAGGCTGGGTTCTCGGGCTGGGGACGGAACTGGGCGTCCGGATGGTGCAGGAGGTCGTCCAGGCGCACCCGGCGGACCTCACCCTCCTTGCGGGTGGCGCCGGAGCCCTCGGAACCGGTGTGGTACAGCAGCACGGGCTGGCCGTCGGGATCCGTGCGCACGAAGGCCATGGCGTGGTCCGGCTCCGGCTGGGCTCCGCCCCGGGCGAAGAAGATCAGGTCGCCGGGCTGGGCCTCCGTCAGATCCCGCCCAACGAATTCGCAGGCGAGGGCTCGCAGGAAGGCCCCCTTGGCGAACGGCTTCCAGCCCTCCGGGGTCGGAAAGGCGGAGCGCCACGGACCGGCGAACCGTGCACTGGGATCGGCGGCCACGGAGGAGGCTGGAAAGCCCGTCCGGTCCCGCCAGGACTCCGTGTGCGGCCCCCAGGCCTCCCGGAAGGCGAAGCGGAGCAGGCCGGCGCAGTCGCGCTGGGGAGGCTCCCAGGCGGGACTGGGCCCCTCGAGCTGCTGCTCCAGGATGGCCACGAACCAGGTCCGGAACGCCTCCCGGTCGCCCTGGCTGGGCAGATGGGCGGCCTCCTGGGCCGCGATGGGCTCGAGTCGGAAGGCCTGCCTGAATCCCGGCCAAGCCTTCACGGTTACGTCCGTGACCTCCGCAGGTGCGAGGTAGAAGCCCTCGCGGGCATTGCCCCAGACCTCTTCCGACGCGGAGGCCCCCCAGGCGTCCCGGTGCAGCCCCAGCAGGCTGCGGCTCTCCAGGACGATGTGCTGGAGAGGGTTCCCCTCCGACCGTTCCAGCCTCGCCCGGTGCCGCACGGGCACCAGGGCGATCGCGCCGAGGAGACCAAGCCCCCCGGCAAGCCAGGGAAGGATGCGCTTCATCGGGGTCGCGCCTCCAGCCCGCCGGCGGTCCACTCGATCTGCAGGGTCCTGGTGCCCAGGCTCTTCACCGCGCCCAGGAACGGTCCGAAGGTGGAGGCCACCTCGGCTGCCGCCTCGTCATCCGTGGGCGCAGGTTCGCCGTACCACCAGTAGCCGCCCCCCTGGCTGATGCGGAGGTAGGCCAGGAGCAGGAACTCGAGGTCCCGGGCCGCCGAGGCGCCGTCCAGCTGGGCCACACCGTACGTGGTGCTCTGAAGGTCCGCCAGGGTCGTGGTCTGGCCCAGGAGGCCGCCCACCACGCCTTGCACAGCCCCGTCATCGCTGCCCACCACCAGGGTGTCGTTCACGATGGCATAGCAGGGTGCGAAGGCCTGGCTGGTGCGGATCCGATGCAGGAGCACGCCCTTGGCATACTCGCGGTTCTCGGCCTGACCCTTGAAGAGGCGGGTCCAGAGCTTCTTGATCGCCCCATCCATGGCCCCGCCCTTTCCGGCCTGGATGGGCACGGCCAGCGCCACGCTGGGGGTCATGCCCGGCTCGCCGAATCCCCCGTAGAAGCCGGCCTTCGCCTGGCTCTGTTTGCGGGCCGCCTCATGGGAACTCTCCTTCTGCAGCTTGCGGAACTCCGCCAGGGCCGTCTTTTCGGACGGCGTGAGCGCAGGCGGGGGCACCCACCCTTTCCAGTGGAAGGCGGCTCCCCTCGGGTCCAGCAGGGCCAGCAGGGCCGTCGTATCGTCCCGGAGCCCCTTGCGGATCTCCCGGCGAACCCGGGCGTCCTGCAGCTCGTCCTGGTAGGCCTTCAATTGCTCGGCCGTGAGGTTCTGACCCCCGTCCGCCACCGTGGGCATCAAGGGATCGTCGATGGGCGCTTCCTCATCCTTGCGCAGGATGGCGTTGAGAAGCTGCTCGGTGGGGCCTGCGCCCAGGGACACCGCCAGCGTGCCTGAGCGCGGCGCGGCCTTGGCAATGTAGGGGTTGTTCCAGACGCCCAGGGTGTTCCCCAGGAGCCTTCGCCGGAGTGCGGCCCGCTCGAACGCCGCGCCTGCACCAAGCCTCGGGGCGAGCCAGAGGGAGACCTCGGTGGAAGGTCTGATCCCGCCAAGGGCCACCTTGCACCACTCGGCACGCTCGCCGAGGGTGATGTCCGCCACGGGGAAGAGGGTCGCCCGCAGGGGGGCTTCCCGGTCGCTGATCCAGGTGCCCTCGGGTGTGGCGAAGACATGGAGCACGCCGCCGGAGCCCCGCACCTGGCTCACCTCGACCTTCCCGCCGTACGTCCCGGTCCAGGTCACGGTGCGGGACCGGGGGCCCATGGAAGTGGGGTTCAGCCTCAGGAGTTCGAGCGCCAGCTTGGTCCGGGTGGGGAGGTCTCCCGGCAGGAAGATGAGCGTCCCCGAAATCCCTTCGTCCCCTCCACGGGACATCCCGTAGTGCAGGATCCACGCTTCCCGGGCCGCCAGCGGCTCCAGGGCCGCAGAAGACTGCTTGAGCCACCTGTCCACGTGCCGGACGAAGAAGCCCGCCCGGCTGCCCTGGGCCAGGGCGGGCACCATGCCCTCCTGCCCTCCGGCGAGGGCCTGGAGCCGGACCAGGCCGGGCCTCAACTGTTTGAGACGCAGGATCACGCTGGGCTGGGGAGCGCTGTTCAAGGCCTTCGGCAAGGTCGCCCCGGAGTCCAGCTTGGGCAGCAGCACCGGGCTGGGGATCCACTGGAACCGCCAGGCATCGGATCCATCCAGGTGCAGCCCCAGCCCCTGGGTCCAGGGCCGGTCCACGCGGCCGGAGGGTTCCAGATACACGTAGGGATCCTTGTCCGGATACTTGAAGCCCTTGGCGTAGAGGAACTGGGCCACCTCGTCCCGGTCCCCCGACTTGCGCAGCGCCGCCCGGGCCCACTGCTCCAGGGGCCGGTCGCCCAGCACGAGGAGGGCCGCCCGCCGTTCGCTGCTGCCGTACCCGAGCCGGTCCAGGAGCTGCTCCGTCTGCTCCGCATAGGACAGCTGGAAGAAGGTCTTGTTGTCCCAGAGGCTCTGCCCGCGGGCGTCCCGCTTCGAGAAACGCCAGGCCTTCACATGATCCCAGGCCCAGTTCTTGGCGGCCTGCGACCCCAGGTTGCCCATGACCGGCTGACCCTGGGCCATGCCCGCTTGCGCCATCAGCGCACACAGCGCCCAGGCGAGTCCCCCCGTCCACACCGCCCCATGCCGCACTGGTACCTCCGGAATGAAGGGATGGTATCAGAGCGCGAGGTGGATCGGCGCGTGCAGCGAATTCCCAAGACCGCGGCCCTTCCCACAACCGGCCGGAAAGTGGGCACAATCGAAGCATGGAAAAAAGAGCCGTCCTCACCAACCTGCGGGGTGCCGTCACCCCGGATCCCTCCCGTGCCTGGGCCGTGGACTACATCGAGCAGGCCGCCATCGCCCTGGAGCAGGGTCGCGTGGCCTGGCTGGGCCGAGCCGCGGACCTCCCTACCGAGTGGCGGGGAGCCGAACAACTGGATGGCAAGGGGGCTTGGGCCTCTCCGGGCTTCGTGGACCCCCACACCCACCTGCTCTTCGGTGGCGACCGCAGCCAGGAGTTCAACCGGCGTCTGCACGGCGTCACCTACGCCCAGATTGCCTCCGAAGGCGGTGGCATCCGGGAGACCGTGCGTGCCACGCGCCAGGCCTCCCTCGAGGAGCTGGTGGCCCTGGGCGAGGAGCGGCTGCGCAAGCTGACCCGGAAGGGCGTGGTCCACCTCGAGGCGAAGACCGGGTACGGACTCTCCCTGGAATCCGAGCTCCGGCTCCTGGAGGCTTACGGCGAGCTCAAGAAGCGGGGCTGGAGCCTGGACGTGACGATCATGCCGGCCCACGACGTGCCTGTGGAATTCCAGGGCGATCCCGAAGGCTACGCCAAGGTGGTCGCGGAGGAATGGCAGCCGGAGATGGTGAGGCGGCATCCCGGCGTGGCCCGCTTCTGCGACATCTTCGTGGAGAAGGGCGTGTTCACGACCGACCATGGGCGCACCGTGCTGGAATCCGGCAAGGCCCTGGGACTGATCCCGCGCCTCCACGCGGACGAGTTCGGCGACACCGGGGGCGCCGCACTGGCCGCGGAGCTCGGCGCCGCCAGCGCCGATCACCTGATGTTCGCCTCGGACTCGGGCATCCAGGCCATGGCCCAGGCCGGCGTGACGCCGACCATCCTGCCCTGCACCACCCTCTTCCTGGGCATGCGGGACTGGGCCCCAGCCCGGAAGATGATCGAGGCGGGCTGTCGCGTGGCCCTGGCCTCGGACTTCAATCCCGGCTCCTGCGCCGTCCTGGACCCCCTGCTCATCCTGCGCCTGGGCTGCCTGCAGCTGCGCATGACCTTCGAGGAGGCGCTCACCGCCGTCACCCTGCACCCGGCCCGCAGCCTCAGGCGTGAAGACCTGGGCCACCTGCACCCCGGGGCCCAGGGCAAGGTCATGCTCTGGGACGTCAAGCACCCTCTGGAACTTGTCTACTGGATGGGCGAGGCGTTCCTGCCGGAGCTCGTGGCCTGACGGTCCGGCCTAAATGAGCGTGCCCCGGTCTCCCGGGGCACGCCTGTCCAGAATCCAGGCCTGATCCCTACTGGTTGCGTCCCTTCGAGTGCTCTTCCACGATGCGGTAGATCCGCTCTTTGGCGCGAAGCTTCGCCTTTTTCAGTTCCACCTCTTCGATGGACTCCTTCGCGGTGAGACGAATCTTGTTCTGCAGGTAGTGCAGCCGCTCGTCCGCAGCCTTGTGCTCTTCCATCAACTTCCTGAATTCGAAGTGCTCCTTCATCAGGTGGTCCTGGACATCAGGCTTCAGAAAATCCATGCATCCTCCAGTGTGGGTCCCTTGGTAGGGAGGTCTTCAACTTCTCAAGCGCCTTGCTGCCCCAAAGGGTACTCCCGGGCCATCCCCCGTCAAGAGAAGGCTCGTGGGCACCGATTTCCAGCCCGGCAAGGCTTGCCCTTGCGGAACCTGGCCGATGGAAACAAAGGACTTGGCGCTCAGGCAAGGCCATGCTCAGTCACGTCGTCCAGGTCCCGCTCGAAGGCCTCCGAGACGTGCCGGACCTGCTCGTCCTTCTGCCAATAGAGGGCCGTAAGCCGCAGGAACCATCCCAGCAGCCACGCATTCAGGGCCGCCACCCCGATCTGGAGCCCCAGGAAGATCCAGACGCGGAAGGCGCTCCCCCCGCCGATCTTCCAGGCGAACAGGAAGACCAGGAAGTGCAGTCCCACACGGACCAGGACACCCGCCAGGATGAACACCCCCCACTGGACAGGATGCATCCACAGCCTGCGAAGGCTCCGGCTCAGATGGCTCAGGAGGATCACCGGGGAGCCCAGGTACCAGGACTGCTCGCGTATGCCCGCCCGATCGATGCGGCAGAGCCACCACTGGAGCATGACCGTGGACACGCAGGCCAGGCGGAACAGCGTCCCCCCTACGAGGTTCAGCCAGCCGAGCCCCTGGATCCCAGTGCCCGCCAGACCTTCGAGGATCCAGGACACTCCGTAGCCGAGCACCACGATGGGGATGCCGATGATGAGGGTCTCCAGCAGTCCCCAGATCCAGGGTCCGAAGCGCGCGGGAAGGTCCACGGCCCGGGTCTGGACCCGCCAGCTCACCCAGAACACCCAGACCATGGACAGGAAGCCCACCATGGGTGCCCAGGCCCCCAGGGGATCCTCCTTCAGGCCGCCGTTCTCCAGCAGCTCCCAGACGTCCCGGGCCGTGAGAAGCTCGCCCCAGTAGTTCGGCAGGGCGCTCCAGTGGGCCAGGCTCTTGAGGTGCAGGGCCCAGGCGGTGCCGGAGAGGGCATCAAAGGCCACCCAGGCCAGGATGAGCTGCAGTCC
The DNA here is from genome assembly GCA_964479495.1 of uncultured Mesoterricola sp. Classification (GTDB taxonomy): domain Bacteria; phylum Acidobacteriota; class Holophagae; order Holophagales; family Holophagaceae; genus UBA1801. Next base: position 9,670 of record CAYZND010000039.1, on the reverse strand, counting down.
CCAGCGGGAGAATCCGCCCGGAATGGCCGCTTTCCAGAAGCGCCAGGGGCCCGGGTGCTTGAGTGCCTCAGCCCCTGAAAGGATCGGAGGGGGTGTCGTGGGTTCCATGTCCATGACGTCCCTCCTGACGAAGACCACCACGATAGACCAAAGCGGCCTGATCCCCAAATCCCATGAAAAGCTTCTAGATCTTGAAGCTCAGCTCCTGGTTCTCCTGGTTCACATCCACGGTCTTCGCGCTGCCGGGCCGCCCCTGGATGCTGATCGTGTGCCGGCCCTGGACCACGGGAATCGGCGTGCTGCCATCGCTCTCCACCACGGTGGGCACACCGTCGACAACGACGATCCCCGACGTCGGAAAGGTGGACACGGTCAGCTTCGACAGCCCGGGGAGCGGTACGGCCACCGTCTGCCCCGGCGGCACCGTCACGGTCCTGGCATCCCTGTAGAAAACCCGGGCATTGGACAGCTCCAGCTTGTAGCTGCCCGGAGGCAGCGTGACCTTGGCCACGTCGCCCAGGTCCTTGCCGTTGGCTTTCACCCGCACCGTGAAGGCCCCCGCGAACTTCAGGGTGCCCGGAGCGTTCGGATCCGTGGTCTTCACCTCGCCGGTCGTGCGGACCTCCCCCGCGGGCACCAGTTCGAAGATCTTGCCGGGGACTTCCCCCACTTCGAACCGGGCGGCCAGGTTGTCGCCCTTCTGCGGGTGGGTGAACGTCAGGTCGTGGATCATGCCCTGATTCCACTGGACCTTCAAGGGCGTCACCCCATCCAGCTTTCGGCTGTCCAGGACCACCTCGGCCCCGGCGGGATTGGTCTGCAGGGTGACCTCGGTGACGATGGGCTGGAGCTCGATCCGGGGTGCCTTGCTGCCGGCCTTGTGCACGTATTCAAAGGGGGTGAAGCCGGTCTTCTGGACGATGACCTTCTCGCCGGCTTTCAGGATCAGGGGCTGGTTCGCATCCACGGGGCTGCCGTTCATGCTGATGGAGGCGCCCGGCGGGTCGGTGGAGATCCGGACCTCCTCGCCCCCCTTGCCGGAGAACAGGAAGAAGCCCAGCCCCAGCACCAGCAGCCCCGCGGCGATCCCTCCGTAGAGGATCCCCTTGGAGCCGCGCGTGTGGGTCTTGCTCGTGGCCTGGGATTCGTCGTGATTGCGCGTGATGGTCGAAGGCAGGATCACCGTGCTCCCGCCCCCCTGGCGGAGCACCCCCTGCAGCTCGGCCTTCCCGTGGGCGTCCAGCTCGGTGGCGGCTTCCAGCAGCTCGCGCACGAACGCCGAGCAGGAGGGGTACCGCTCCGAGGGGTTCTTGGCCAGCACGCGGTTGAAGACCCGCTGCCAGGCCTCCGGCAGGAGTCCCACCACCGGTGGTTTCACATCAACCGGAGGTTCGTTCACGATCTTGTAGAGGATGGTGTTGATGGAGCTGCCCGGAAACGGCAGGGTTCCCGACAGCAGCTCGAAGGTCATGACGCCGAAGCTGAACACGTCGGACAGCAGCGTGGCGTGGCCTTCCTTGATCTGCTCGGGGCTCGCGTAGCTGGGCGTACCCAGGAACGTGCCGGTCTGGGTGAGGGAGGCGTCTTCGCGCTTGGCGATGCCGAAGTCCATGAGCTTCGGGCGCCCGTCCTCCGTGATCATCACGTTCCCGGGCTTCACGTCCCGATGGACGATGTTGTGGGCATGCGCGTGGTCCAGGGCCGCGGCGACGCCGCAGATGATCTGCAGCTTGGCCCGCAGGGGCATGGCACCCAGCTCACCGGACTTGACGATGCCATCCAGGGGCTTGCCCGGCACGAACTCCATGGCCAGGAAGGGCCCAAGGTCGCTGTCCCCGACGTCGTAGATGGTCACGATGCCGGGATCGTTGAGCAAACCGGAGACCTCGGCCTCCCGCTGGAAGCGGGCCAGGAACTCCTTGCGGTCGTTGTCGCTGCGCATGGCGTCCAGCTTCACGACCTTGATGGCCAGCTTGCGCTTGATGCGTGGGTCTTCGGCAAGATAGACGCACCCCATGGCGCCGGCGCCGAGCTGACGCTTGATCTCGTATCGGCCGATGGTCTGGGGGAGATTCTCGGTGTCTGCCATTCGCTCTCGCCTGAGGCAACTTATGGTTATTCAAGGATTTTGGCATTCAAGGTGAGAATGACAAGTGTTTTTACAAGGCTTTCCCTGAATGATGTAAAGCTTTTTCAGTGAAATGCTGGCAGAATTGAGGATCGCCTGTGCCAGCGGGCGGGGAGGGTTGAAAAGCGTATGGAACTCGTTCGTACGGTCGTGCTCGCCACCTATTTCACGATCCTGACCATCTTGAGTGTCTACGGGGCGCATCGTCTTTGGATGCTGATCCTTTACTATCGGCACAAGAAGGACGTGCCTCAACCCAAAGGTGGCCCCGGTTTCGAGCCCGTGGTGACCGTGCAGCTGGCCATCTTCAATGAAATGAACGTGGTCGAACGCCTGATGGACTACGTCGTCCGCATGGACTGGCCCAAGGAGAAGCTGGAGATCCAGGTCCTGGACGACTCCACGGACGAGACCGTGAAGGTGGTCCAGGACGTGTGCGAGCGCTATCGCCTCCTGGGCTATGACATCGCCTACATCCACCGGACCGACCGCACGGGCTTCAAGGCCGGTGCCCTGGACAACGGGCTCAAGTCCGCCAAGGGCGAGTTCGTGGCCATGTTCGACGCCGACTTCCTCCCCACCGAGGACTTCCTGCGCAAGGCCGTCCCCCACTTCGCCGATGACAAGGTGGCCTTCATCCAGGGCTGCTGGGATCACCTCAACCGGGACTTCTCCCTGCTCACCCAGGTCCAGGCCATCCTCCTGGACGGGCACTTCGTCTTCGAGCACACCGCCCGGCACCGCTCCAAGGCCTTCTTCAACTTCTCCGGCACCGCCGGCATGTGGCGCGTGGCCGCCATCGCCGATGCGGGCGGCTGGGAGCACGACACCATCACCGAGGACGCCGACCTGAGCTACCGCGCCCAGCTCAAGGGTTGGAAGGGCGTCTATCTGAAGGACCTGGTCGTCCCGGCCGAGCTCCCCGTCGAGGTCAACGCGTTCAAGAGCCAGCAGCACCGGTGGGCCAAGGGCAACGCCCAGGTCATCCGCAAGCTCATGAAGACCATCCTCTTCAGCAGGGAGAGCCTGCACACCAAGGCCGAGTGCTGGTTCCACCTCACCGCCAACTGCAACTACATGCTGATGGTCGTGCTGGCCGTCATCATGGTGCCCTGCATGTACTTCCGCGCCGGGACCCCCGCCACCACCCTGCTGCTGACCGACGGTCCCTTCTTCCTGCTCAACGCCGTCAGCGTGGGCCTCTACTTCGGGCTCTCCCAGCGCGAGGTCAGCAACAACAAGAACTGGACCAAGCGCCTGAAGTACATCCCCTGCCTCATGAGCCTCGGCATCGGCCTCGGCCTGAACCAGGCCAAGGCGGTGCTGGAAGGCTTCTTCACCAACGACATCGAGTTCAAGCGCACTCCGAAGCTGGGTGTGGATGCGGATGGCAAGGCCATCAGCAAGCGGGCCTACAAGGTGCCCAAGAGCCTCATCACCTTCCTGGATCTGGCCTTCGCCGTCTACTACTTCGGAGCCCTCGGGATGGCCATCTACCTCCAGAAGTGGGCTTCCGTTCCCTTCCTGTGGCTCTTCTTCAGCGGCTTCGCCTACATCAGCTTCATGTCCCTGGCGGATATGCAGATCTTCCGCCGGCTGGCCATGGACGAGCTCGAAGATCACGAGACGGCATCCCACCTGATCCAGTAGGCTCAGGGGATGCCCTCCCCGGCCCGCAGGCGAACCAGCGCCGTCGCCCTCCGCTACCTGCCTGAGGCGCCCTTCCTCGATGCGGCCCCCAGGCTGGTGGCCAAGGGGCAGGGTCTCCTGGCCGAGCGTATGCTGGCCCTGGCCAAGGAGCATCAGGTCCCGGTGGAACGGGATCCCGACCTGCTGGCGGCTCTGGAGCCCCTGGATATCAACCGCATGATCCCCCCGGAGCTCTTCCAGGCCGTGGCCGTCATGCTGGCGGCTCTGTACCGGGCCAACGGAAAGGCCGCGCCCCGATGATCGACCTCCACTGCCACTCCCTCTTCTCGGACGGCACCGACGATCCTGAGATCCTCGCGCGCTTGGCGGACGAGGCCGGCCTCACGGCCCTGGCCCTGACGGACCATGACACACTCGACGGCCTTCCGCAGTTCCTCGCCGCCCAGCCCGCAGTCCGAACGCGGCTGATCCCGGGCATGGAGCTGAGCTGCCGCTTCATGAACATGGAGCTGCACATCCTGGGACTGTTCATCGACCCGACGGATGCCGGACTCCGGGAGCGGATCGAGGACATGCGGCGGCGGCGGGAGGAGCGCAACGACCGGATGATCGAGCGCCTGAGGTCCCTGGACATCCCCATCACGCTCAAGGAGGTGCGGGAGATGGCCCCATCCCGCACGGTCTCCCGCGCCCACTTCGCCAAGGCCCTCGTGAAGCGCGGAGCGGCGGGCAGTCGACAGGACGCCTTCATGCGGTATATCGGGGACGGCTGTCCGGGGCATGTGCCCTTCCGGAATCTCTCCCCCGCCGAAGCCGCCCAGTGGATCTCTGAGGCCGGAGGGGTCGCCATCCTGGCCCATCCAGGACGGTCCGCCGTGCGCAGCTTCCGATGGGAGGACGCCATGCGCGACCTCAAGGCCCAGGGCATCGCCGGGTTCGAGGCCTACTACGGTGAATATGGGCCCACGGAGCAGCGCTACTTCTGCGACCTGGCGGAGAAGCTGGACATGGTCCCCTGCGGGGGCAGCGACTACCATGGCGGCACCAAGGAGGGTCTTCGACTCGGGGTGGGGCGCGGGAACCTGAATGTGCCTGACGCCGTCCTGGCCGCCCTCGAGGCCCGGCTGCCGCGAAGAATCCAGGAGATCCCGGGCCAGGGTTCTGGCCGGTCATAGTATCCTGGGCCGGCGAGGTTGCCGGATGCCGCAGAAGATCCTCATCGTCGAGGACGACGCCATCAACGTGAAGTTCATGAAGGTGGTCCTCACCCGTAAAGGTGGCTACGAAGTCCAGGTCTCCGAGGACGTGGAGGAGATCCTGCAGCTTGCCCACGGCGGCTCCGTGGACGCGATTATCATGGACATCAGCCTGTCCCGATCCTCGTACGAGGGCCAGAAGGTGGATGGCATCTTCATCACCCGCCTCCTCAAGGCCGATCCCGCCACCGCCAAGATCCCCGTGGTCCTGGCCACGGCCCATGCCATGTTCGGCGACCGGGAACGCTTCATCGCAGAGACGGGAGCCGAGCACTACATCTCCAAGCCCATCCACGACCCGGACCTGTTCCTGGCTGAGGTGCGGAAGGTGCTTCCGCTCGAAGCATGAAGCGGACGCCCCCTCCCGGCCCACGGGCCGCGTACCGCCTGCTGGTGGAATACGATGGGAGCCGCTACCAGGGTTGGCAGCGCCAGGGCGAGCGCCAGAGCGCACAGGGCGTACGCACCATCGCGGGAACCCTGGAACGGGTCCTGCATCAGGCCGGGTTCAAGGTTCAAGCGCTCGTGGGTTCCGGCCGCACGGATGCCGGTGTCCATGCCCTTGGCCAGGTGGCCCATCTCCACCTCGCCGGTCCCGAGGCGCCTCGCCCGCACCTGCTGCAGCGGGCCCTGGACGAAGGCTTGCCGTCGGACATCGCCCTCCGCGGCATTTCCGCCTGCAGCCCGTCCTTCCACGCCCGACACGACGCCCTGGAGCGGAGCTACCTCTACCAGATCGGCCTCCGGCGAAGCGCCTTCGCCAAGCCCTTCCTGTGGTGGATCAAAGGGAAGCTCCAGCTCGGCGCGCTGGAGGAAGCCTGGCATCTCTTCGCAGGCGCCCAGGACATGAGCGCCTTCGCTGACCTGGAGCCTGACGAGGACCCGCGCTGCCAGATCCGGGCCTGCGAGTTCCGTCAGGACGGTTCCCTGATCCTCCTGAGGGTCACCGCCCGCCATTTCCTCCGGCGCCAGGTTCGGCGCATGGTGGGAGCGGCGGCCCTGTGCGGGCTGGGGCGGGAGAAACCCTCGTCCATCGCCCGGGACCTGGCCCATCCCTCTGCCGCCGCCACGCTCCACTGGTCGGAGTCCGCCGCCCCCGCCGCGGGGCTCTTCCTCGAGCGGGTGCGCTACGGGGATGATCCCGAAGCCAAGGCTCCCGAGCCGCTCATCGCGGTTCCATGAAGGACGCCGCGACAGCGGTGGACCGTGCGAAGCTGGTGCTTTCGTCGAAAGGATCCCATGGGCATCTTCGACATCATCGGACCCGTGATGATCGGCCCGTCCAGTTCGCACACCGCCGGTGCCGTGCGCATCGGGCTGTTCGCACACCGCCTGCTGGGCCGGACGCCGCAACGAGCCTCCATCGGCCTCCATGGGTCCTTCGCCGCCACGGGTGAGGGGCATGGCACGAGACTGGCGCTGCTGGCGGGCCTCCTGGGGCTGACGCCTGACGACGAGGGCGTGCCCATGGCCACCGCACTGGCGGCCCGGTCAGGGCTGGACTTCCACTTCGAGGACATCGACCTGGGGGATGTCCATCCCAACTCGGTCCGCATCCGGCTGGCGAGTGCCGGCGCCGAACTCGAGGTCTGCGCGAGCTCCACCGGCGGAGCCCGCATCGAAGTCTGGAGCATCGACGGGTTCACCACGAGCCTGGATGGGGAGTTTCCCACGCTGCTGTTCGTCTATCCCGACCGCGCCGGCAGCGTCGCCGTCGTCTCGGCCATCCTCGCCAGCGCGGCCATTAACATCGCCACCATGAAGGTGCACCGCACCTCCCGCGGCGGACAGGCCCTGATGGCCGTCCAGCTTGACGAAGCCCCTTCGGAGGAGGTGCTCGAGTCCATGCGGCACCTCCCGCACTTCGAGCAGGTGAGGTTCATTCCCGCCCTGGGGTTCGGAGGCTGAGCATGCGGAGCGATCGGGAAGGCACACTGGAAGGCTGCATCGACGCGGCCGTGGAGGCAGGAAGCCCGCTGTCCGAGGTCTTCCTGGCGCGGGAGGAGCTCGAGACCGGCAGGACGCGCGAGGCGCTGTGGGAGCTCATGCGCACACGCATGGCGATCATGCGGCACTCGCTGGCCAAGGGGCTCGATTCCCCTCAGCGCTCCCGCAGCGGACTCATCGACGGAGAGGCCCACCGCATCCAGCGCTGGGCCGAGGGCGGCGGATCCTTGCTGGGAGCCGGGCTCTCGAGGCTGGTGGCCTCCGCCATGGCCGTGGCCGAAGTGAACGCCTGCATGGGCCGCATCGTGGCCGCCCCGACGGCGGGCTCCTGCGGCGTCCTGCCCGCAGTCCTGTTCACCGTGGCGGACGCGCGGGACGTCTCGGAGGATGCGCTGGTGAGGGCCTTCTTCACGGCGGGCGGGATCGGCCAGGTCATCGAGCGGCGGGCGACCCTCTCCGGCGCCGAGGGCGGCTGCCAGGCGGAGGTGGGTTCCGCTTCCGCCATGGCTGCGGGCGCTCTGGTGGAGATGATGGGTGGCGACCCGGCCCAGGTGGGCTGTGCGGTCACCTTCGCGCTTGGGAATGTGCTGGGGCTGGTGTGCGATCCCGTCCAGGGACTGGTGGAGATCCCCTGCGTGAAGCGCAATGCCCTGGGCGCCGTCAACGCCGTGACCGCTGCGGAGATGGCGCTGGCCGGTTGTGGAAGTGTTTTTTCTTCGGATGCTGTGATCGAGGCCATGGGCAAGGTGGGCCGGCGCATGCCGGAAGAGCTGAGGGAAACCGCGCGGGGAGGCTTGGCGGCCCTGCCCCTGAAGCCTCTTTCCAGCCCCGGGCCCGCAGGGGACCAGGCGGGATGACTCTTTACCAACTGTCAACCAGCCTGTGACGGCGTGCATTCGTGAACAAAATTATCCGATTCTGAAATTTAGTGTAAGTTTAACTAATTTGATTTTTATATGCATTTTGCGAAAGCTTTTTTCCCTTTCTCAGCCTTGTGAGCCACCTGTGGGGGGTGTAGCATTCTCGGCATCGATAGAGGGGGGGCCAAAGGTCATGAGTGGCGACGAACCTAAGAAGGGCAAAGGCACTGTCTTCGTGCGGGCCGAGGTGTGCAAGGGGTGCTCCTATTGCATCGACTTCTGTCCGACCCATTCCCTGGACTTCTCCAAGGAATTCAACGCCAAGGGCTACCACTACCCGACGCTCGCCCGGCCCGAGGACTGCACGGGCTGCGACCTCTGCGGCCTCTACTGCCCGGACTTCGCGATCTACGGCGTCCGGTGGAAGGACATCGAAGAGAAGCGCCAGAAGGCCGCCCAGGCCGCGAAGGCTGCTGAGTAGCGACTGCGTCCCGGACATGGCAACGGTGTACATGGAACGACGGAGGTAACCTTGCAAGCAGATCCCAAAGGAGTCCTGACGGGCGTCCACTTCATGGACGGCGACCACGCCGCCTGTGAGGGAGCCCTGGCAGCTGGCTGCCGCCTCGTGGCCGGCTATCCGATCACCCCCTCCACGGAAGTCGTGGAGCGCTTCGCCGCACGCATCCCCACCGTGGGCGGCGTGTTCATCCAGATGGAAGACGAGCTCGCGGCCTCCATCGCCATCCAGGGCGGTGTCTGGGGCGGCCAGAAGGTCATGTCGGTGTCCTCCGGCCCCGGCATCTCGCTCATGATGGAGCACCTGGGCTACGCCTTCATCACCGAGACCCCCAGCGTCTGGGTGGACGTGCAGCGCGGCGGCCCCTCCACGGGCCTTCCCACGCAGCCCGCCCAGGGCGACATGATGCAGGTGAAGTGGGGATCCCACGGCGACTACGAAGTGATCGCCCTGTCCCCCAACTCCCCCCAGGAGTGCTTCGACCTCATGGTCAAGGCCTTCAACCTGGCGGAGACCTGGCGCGTACCGGTCTTCCTCATGATGGACGAGGTGGTGGGCCACATGACGGAGCGGGTGGAGATCCCCTCCGCCGACAAGATCGAAGTGGTCGAGCGCAAGTGGACCCCCAAGAAGCCCGGGGACTACAAGCCCTACGAGACCACGCCGGACGATCCCGTCCCCTACATGACCAAGGCGGGCGACGGCCATCGCATCCACGTCACGGGCCTCACCCATGACGAGCGGGGCTATCCGGCCATGACCGTGGCGGCCCAGGACAAGCTGATCCGCCGCCTGGTCAACAAGATCCGCGATAACGCCGACAAGCTCGTGGACATCCGCGAGGACGGCGTGGAAGACGCGGACATCGTGGTCGTGTCCTACGGCATCACCTCCCGCGTGGCCATGGCCGCCGTGGAGCAGGCCCGGGCCAAGGGCCTTAAGGTGGGCCACCTGCGCATGGTCATCTGCTGGCCCTTCCCGGCCAAGCGCATCAAGGAACTGGCGAAGAAGGTGAAGGCCTTCGTGGTGCCTGAGATCAACCTGGGCCAGATGGCCCTGGAAGTGGAACGGCACGTGGCCGGGACCGCCAAGGTCCTCCACGTGGACCACGCGGGCGGCACCGTCCACGAGCCCGGCGTGATTCTGGAGAAGATCATGGAGGCGGCCCGATGAGCGAAGAAATGGGACTGGAGCTTGAGATGGATCTCGAGCGCGAGTGCGCCCTCGAGAACCCCGTGCTGCCCTACCTGAGGCAGGACCGCATTCCCCACATCTGGTGCCCCGGCTGCGGCATCGGCACCACCGTGAA
>CAYZND010000038.1:0-15796 GCA_964479495.1 uncultured Mesoterricola sp. | reverse complement strand
GGGTATCGAGGTGATGATCCCAAATCCTGCCATCCGGAATCTAATCCGTGAAGATAAGATTCACCAAATCTATAGTTCCATGCAGACGGGTCAGCTAAAATTTGGCATGCAGACCTTCAACCAGAGTTTGTCCGAGCTGGTATTGAAGGGCGAAATTTCGCAAGACGTCGCGATGAGCTACAGCTCGAACATGGATGAATTGCGAGAGCTGATCAACCGAGGTGTTGGGACGACTTCAATGGCTCCGATGTCGGGCACCCAGGCTGGTAAACAACCTTCCAGTTCCTTGCTGGGGGGGCGTAACCCGAACATCAAGTACACGTGAAGTGCTTCTCTTTCTCTCCGTGGATGCTTATGCTGATAGACAATCCAATTCCCGCGTCATCGATTAGCTGAGGTTCAGATGCCAGCATATGTTTGGAAGGGCAAAAATCGGCTAGGCGAAATTCAAGAAGGCGTCATTGTCGCGGATACCAAGGATCAAGCTACCGCGACATTGAAACGGAATGGTCTGCAAGTGCTTTCAGTGCGAGTGCAGGCCGCATCGGGAGGCAAGTCTTTTGGCAAAGTTAAGCCCAAAAGCCTCGCTATTTTTACGCGCCAATTCAGCGTCATGATCGATGCAGGTCTTCCATTGGTGCAGTGTCTAGAAATCCTTGCCGCACAGCAGCCTGACAAAGGGTTTCAAAAAATCATTAATGCGGTCAGGTCCGATGTTGAGCAAGGGGCTACTCTTCAGACAGCTCTGTCAAAACATCCCAAAGCATTCAGTGATCTATATGTAAATATGGTCGGAGCTGGAGAGGCTGGCGGCATTCTTGATGTCATTCTTCAGCGATTATCTGGTTACATCGAGAAGGCAGTCAAATTGACCTCCAAGGTCAAGGGGGCAATGGTTTACCCGATCTCAGTCATTTCTATCGCTATAATTGTCGTAGGTGTGATTATGGTGAAGGTTATCCCTGTCTTTTCTGCCATGTATGAAGGGATGGGAAGCAAGTTGCCTTTCCCGACCATTGTTTGCATCGGTTTGTCTAATATCTTGATTAGGTACTTTTGGCTAGTTGGTCTTGGGATTGCTATCGTTGTAATAGGTCTTCGTCAATATTATAAAACCACTGCTGGTCGACTCCAGATTGATTCGCTTTTGCTGAAGATCCCGGTGATGGGAGATTTGCTGCGTAAAGTCGCAGTGGCCCGGTTTTGTAGAACGCTTGGTACACTTACGAGTTCTGGTGTTCCGATTCTTGAGGGCATGGATATTACCGCCCGCACGTCAGGTAATATGGTGATTCAGAACGCCATTCTGAAGGCAAAGGATGCGGTTGAGCAGGGGCGTAACATATCTTCACCTCTGGCCGAGACCAAGGTATTCCCACCCATGGTTGTACAAATGGTTGGAGTTGGTGAGGCTACGGGTGCATTGGATGCGATGTTGGCGAAAGTTGCTGAGTTTTATGAGGACGAAGTTGATAATGCTGTGGCTTCGATGATGTCACTTATGGAGCCTATGATTATTTTCGTTTTAGGCGGCATAATTGGATTTATCGTGGTTGCCATGTATATGCCGATCTTTAACTTGGCCAATGTTATGGGTAAAGATTGATTGTGATTGCAAAATTAAAAACAGGCTTTCCTTTGTAAATTTCTTGAAATCCCAGAAATACGCTTAACGGGTAAGGGCGAATGCTTGAAAGCCTTCGCCCTCCCAAGTCAGTGGGTCCTGGTTGAAGTTAACTCTTTCAGTGTATGTTTTGTTTTGCCAGATTTGGACTTGATTCATGCCTTCGTCTTGAGTTATCTGGTTCAAATTGGGCTGAAGGCATTCTATCGGCAACCAGGAACACACTGAATAAATAAAAAGTCCATTTTTATTCAATCGGTGATGTGCAGAATCAAATAGTCTTTTTTGGGTCGTCAGCAGCTTTTTCATATCCAGGCTATCACCCAACCAAACCAGTTCCGGATGCTTGCATAGGGTCCCCGATCCGGAACATGGGGCATCCAACAGGATCAAATCGAACTGCAAATGGCTTTCGCGGAGCCATGCCGAGGCATCCTGGACAACGATGTTGGCCCTGATTCCCCTCGCAAGGAGATTCTCCTCAAGCCGTCGCGCACGACGGGGGTGCTGCTCCACGGCATAGAGTTCAGCCTCCGGCCACCGGAGTCCAAGCGACGTGGTTTTCCCGCCGGGGGCTGCGCAGAGATCGGCAATCCGACGTACGGGCCTATCCCACTTGAAGGACATGAGGGCCTGTGAGCTGCGGTCCTGAACCATGCCTGCGCCGCTAGCCAGCCACTGCCGAGGGAAGGGGGCGTCGGGCCGCAAGAGGTAGCAGCCTGGTAGTTCGGGGTCGGCTTCCAATCCTTCTGGGAGAGGTTCATTTTTAACGACCGTGAAAGCCGGGCGTGGGGGGCGCTGGAGCCTTTCCCAGAGTTCTTCGATGCGATCCTGCTGGTTCCGGGGTGCCAACGCTTCCGTGAGAACGCGATTGGCGAAGGGAGTGCGATCCAGCGCAGGGGGCAGGGCGTCAAGTTGCTGCGCCAAGCCCAGGCGGTCCTTTGCGGCCGCCCGAAGTAGGGCGTTGGCCAGGCCGCGATGTGGGGGGAACCCATGGGTGCGGTCCCCGATCAAGTCCACAGACTCATTCACGCATGCATGCGTCGATATGCCTGGCAACCAGGCGAGCTGAACCAGGCCCATGGCCAAGCACACCTGGCTGCCCAGGGGCAGCCCACGATCGGGATTGGCAAGCTTGGACTGAACATAGGTCTGTAACCGGCCCCAGCGACGGAGACAGTGACCCAGCAACGCTTGAGCAAAGACCGCGTCCTCGTGGCTCAGATTCGCATCCCACGTGTCCGGAATCCGCGATCCCTGCCCGAAGACCATGTGCAGGGCGTTGGCAACCAGGGTTCGGCTCTCCGTGGGCATTCCTCCTCCAGGCAATCAGGGTATCTCAAGGATCGTGGCTCCAGAGGCTACACTGGACGGATGTCTGAAGTTCTGCCCTCCGCCCGGGTTTTGCGGGCCTTGACCGCCGATCACCACATTCGTTTCGCTGTCCTCGATGCCGGCCCGCTATGGGATGGCGTGAGAAGGGGGCATCCCCACCTGGAGGCAGAAGCTTGCGCCTGCCTGGTCGAATGGCTCTCCGGAACCCTGCTGCTCCAATCCCGCACCTTCTTTTCGGAACGCCTGCAACTCATGTTGAAAGGAGCCGGCAAGGTCAAGGCCGTGGTGGCCGATTCATGGCCCGAGGGGGACATCCGTGGCGTTCTGGATCTGGCTTCCGGGGATGCAGATCTTCCTTGGATTCAGGGGCCAGGGGTCTTCAGGGTCATGCGGTCAAACCCCAAGGGGAAACCCTACATGGGGACCCTCGAGATGGTGGAAGGCGCCATCCAGGCTCAACTGGAAGCCTATCTGCTTCAATCTGAACAGGTTCAGGCCAGCATCACCCTCTGGTGCGATCCCAGGACCGGTGAATCGGGGGGACTCTTGGTGGAGCCCCTTCCCCAGTGTCCCCAGGAACGCCTGGGACGTCTCGTCCACGCCATTGAAGGCCTGGAGGTGGTGCCCTACTGGGAGCGGGGTTCGGACTTCCTGTGTCGATGGATCAACCAGGGGGATGGAGCCGAGATCCTGTCCACCACGGAAGTCCAATATCGCTGCCGCTGCACTCGCCAGAGCCTCGTGGAGACCCTGCAAGGATTCGAACGGGCCAAGCTGGATGAGATCTTCCACGACCGGGGCCCGGTGGAAGTTCGTTGTGACTACTGCGGCAAGGTGTATTTGCTGAAGCGTGAGGACCTTCAGGCCCAGGGAGGGGCTCATCATGGGCAAGCCTGACGTCCAGATCGCGAGGCGTGGGCGTCCCCTCGGCTCGTCCTTCCGGGTCTGGGTGGATTTCCGATTGGTACCGTTCTTGGCGGCCATGGCCCTGAAAGTGTTACGCGCGACCCTGCGGGTGTGCCTCCAGGGCGAAGAGCCCATCTCCGCACTGGTTCGCAGAGATCAGCGGATCATCCTGGCGTTCTGGCACCGCCGACTGGTGATGATGCCCCTTGCCTATCCCTACCGGCGGACCAACCACGGAGGGGAGCCTCGAGGTGTGGCCATTCTGTCGAGCGATAGCAAGGATGGGGAAAGAAGCGCGGCGACCTGGCGCTGGTTCGGCATCCACGCCGTGCGCGGTACAGCCGCTGATGACGGCGCCAAGGCACTGGTACGGATGATCCGTGCGGTCAAGGAAGGCTGGGACTTCGGGATCACACCGGATGGTCCCCGAGGTCCGCTGTGCAAGCTGAAGCCCGGCGTGCTTGCCCTGGCCCGGAAGACGGGTGCATGGGTTGTACCGGTGTCCATTGCCTACTCCCGGGCTTGGCGGCTGGGGACCTGGGATGGCATGCTGGTGCCTTTGCCCTTTTGCCGGGTCACCGTGCGCTACGGGGAACCGTTCCAGGTGAAAGAAGGCGAGGAGGATCGGCTGGGAGCCGTACTCGAAGCCTGTCTCAACGACCTGGAGGGATGGGCGGAGGGAGGAATGCGTGTCTGAACTTGCGGTGGTATCCCTGTCCGGTGGTCTGGACTCCTGTGTGGCTGCTGCGGTGGCTCGGGCGGAAGGTTTCGAGCTGGCCCTCCTCCATGCGGACTATGGCCAGCTGACTGAAGCAAGGGAACGGAGGGCTTTCCGGGAGATTGCGGCGTTCTACGGGGTTCCTGCGGATCGTCAACTATGCATCCCTTTCACGAACCTGCACCTCATCGGAGGATCTGCCCTGACCGATCGCTCCATTGCCCTGCCGAAGGGAGACCTCCATCGAGAGGATGTGCCCGTCAGCTACGTTCCGTTCCGTAATGCACACCTTCTCGCGACGGGTGTCAGCTGGGCCGAGGTGCTGGGAGCTTCGCACATCTACGTGGGTTTTGTGGAGGAGGATTCCAGCGGCTACCCTGACTGCCGCGAAGCCTTCCTCAAGGCCTTCGAGCAGGCCGCCAATCTGGGTACCAAACCCGGGACCCGCCTGGAACTGAGAGCTCCGCTGATCCATCTGACCAAGGCCGATATCGTCAGACGAGGGCTTCAGCTGGAAGCGCCTCTCCACGCCACCTGGAGCTGCTATCAGGGAGAGAACGAGGCCTGTGGCGAGTGCGATTCCTGCCTGCTCCGACTCAGGGGGTTCAAGGAAGCAGGGACCCCCGATCCCATCCCCTACGCAAGGATTCCGCAACATTTACGCGTCTGAAAGGGACCACCGATGCCTGTCTCCAAGAAGTCAAAGCCTGAACCCACCCTCAAGTCCCTGCCCAAGCGGAACGTTACGCAGCCATCCCGACAGCTGGAAACCTTCGTAAGCCCCCGACCGGGCCGTGCTTTCGAGATCCGCTTCGAGACCGAGGAGTTCACCTGCTTGTGCCCCATGACAGGGCAGCCCGACTTCGCGCACCTGACCATCAGCTACATTCCGGATCAGCTCTGCGTGGAGTCCAAGTCCCTGAAGCTCTACCTCTGGTCCTTCCGAAACGAAGGAGCCTTCCATGAGGCCGTCACGAACCAGATCCTGGATGATCTTGCCGCAGCCCTTCAGCCGCAGTGGTTGAAGGTTGAAGGGGACTTCCTCATCCGGGGCGGGATCCGCTCGGTCGTGGTGGCCGAGCACGGCCAGCGCTGATGGCGCTGACGGCGATCATCGCCCTGGGGTCCAACCTGGGGAATCGACGGGCCCACCTTGAGGCGGGGTTGATGGCCCTGGCGGACCTTGGGTCCGTGTCCCAGTCTCCGCTGATCATGGAAACTCCGGATGAGTCGGGGCGGGGGCCCGACTACATGAACACCGTCGCGCGGCTCGACTACGATGGCCATGATCCCTGCCGGCTGCTGGAAGCCTTGCTCCGCATTGAATTGAGCCTCGGCCGTGACCGATCCTTTGGACGGAATGCTCCCCGTACGCTGGATCTGGACCTGATCCACTGTGCGGGAATCACGGGGCACTGGTCCTGGACGCCTCCAGAGGATCTCAAGGTCCTGGGAGATCTCCTGACGCTGGACTTGCCCCACCCTCGGGCTGAGGGCAGGGCTTTCGTCCAGCTTCCCTGGCAAGCGCTCGAGCAGGCCCGGAAGGGCGAGCTCGAGTCTTGAGGCGCTCAGGCGGAGTGGAATTGGAGCGCGTGCAGGCGCGCATACTCTCCCTTCAGGGCGAGCAGTTCCTCGTGGCTGCCCTGCTCCACGATGCGGCCGTGTTTCAGGGCGCAGATGCGCGTGGCGCGCTGGATGGTCGATAGGCGATGGGCGATGACGAGGGTGGTGCGGTCCTTCATGAGGGACTCCAACGCCGCCTGGACAGCGCGCTCGCTCTCGGTGTCCAGGGCGCTGGTGGCCTCGTCCAGGATCAGGATGGGCGGATCCTGGAGCAGGGCTCGCGCGATGGCGATCCGTTGGCGTTGCCCTCCGGACAGCGTCGCGCCCGTCTCGGCCATCATGGAATCGTAGCCCTTCGGCATGGCCATGATGAAGTCGTGGGCATAGGCCTTCTTGGCGGCTTCAACCACCTGCTCCCGCGTGGCGGTCATGCCGTAGGCGATGTTGTCGTGGATGGTATCCATGAACAGGAGTGTCTCCTGGGTCACGATGCCGATGCGCTTGCGCAGTTCCCGGGGATCGAACTCTCGGATGTCGATGCCATCGAGCGTGACCTTGCCCTCTGTCGGGTCATAAAAGCGAGGAACCAGGTTGACGAGCGTGGTCTTTCCTCCGCCGGAACCACCCACCAGGGCGACAGTCTCGCCTTTCCGCACGGTTAGGTCGAGTCCTCGGAGGACCTCGTCCTTGCCATAGCTGAAGCGGACCTTTTCCAGGGCTAGCATCTGAGGATGCTGAGGAACGGGTTTGGGATCGGGGGGCGCCTGCAGGGAGGGCTTATGATCCAGCATGAAAAATACGCGCTCCAGGGCAATCTGGCCGGTTTGCAGGTCGGCGTAGTTCTTGGTCAGGGTCCGGATGGGATCGTACAGCCGGTAAATCGCGAAAAGAAAGGCCAGGAACTCCGCGCCGTTCATGGCTCCGGATCGGACGCGCGATGTGCCATACAACGCCAATCCCGCCAACAGCAGGCCCCCAACGGTCTCCATGACTGGACTGGACAGGTTCTTGATCTTAATGACGCGCATGGTCAGGCGATAGAGCCCCTGATTGACGACCTGGAATCGCTCGCTTTCATAGTCTTCCCGCGCGAAGGCCTTCACGACCCTCATATTGGAAAGCACCTCTTTCAGACGCTGCAGCAAGGTGTCCTGGCTGCCTTGGGTTCGCCGGGTCTGGCGACGGATCATCTTCGAGAAGTGGCGTACGGGCAGGAACACGCACGGGAAGAAGAGCAGCAGCAGCAGAGAGAACGTCCAATCCGTATAGACAATCCAGCCGATCATGAAGATCGCGGATGTGACTTGCTTCATCAGGTCAGAAATCTGCCCGGATGCCAAGGATTGGACCGAGGCCACATCTCCTAGGACTCGATTCATCAGCTCCCCGCCTGGATGTTTGTGGAAGAAGGCGGGATCCTGGATCAGGACACTGTCGAAGACCCTTTTTCGAAGTTCCTTGACCGCTTTCGTTCCGCTGCGGGCCACAAGGATCGTCCCGAAATAGTTAAGGAATCCGCCAAAGAAGAACGTGGCAGCCAGCAGGATTGGGATCAGATAGATGTTTTGCTGGATGACCTCCGTAGAGGGTAGCCATGAAGCCAAGTGCTTCAAGAAACCCGGGAGCTTGATCCCCCCGCTTCCACCAAGACGTAATTGATCGCTGAACAACATCGTGAGGCATGCCAGCTGCAGGGCCTGAAAGCTGCTGGCCATCGAGATCAGTACCCCGCCCGTCAGGGTGCCGGGAAGATAGGCCACCAAGTGGTATCGGCAAAACCGAACCAGGGGTGACTGCGGACGTTTCTGGTTCGTCATTGCTTCACCGCCAGGGCATTGGGATTTTCCTTACCCTGAAGTATCAGGACTTTGCGTTTCAACAGCTGCGCCGCCTCCGTCATCACTTCCAGGGCCTTGGCGATCTGGGGATCCTTGCCGCAGAGGTAGCGGAATCCGGCTTCGGTGCCGAAGGCCATGTTCTGGAGCTCATAGGCCACCTGCGTCCGGATCTGGGTCTGGTTCTGCGGGTCGCTCCATTCGGCCTCCGTGAACGGGATCTTCTGATCCTTCAGGAAGACCTTGAAGCGCCCAATCACAGCCTCATCCGCCTCCTGCTGGGGTTTGACGCCGAACTTCTCCTTTTCCTCGACGGCGAACTTGAAGAAGGCGCCATAGCGTCCTCGCAGGTTGGCCGTGAAGGTGGAGAGCTGGTTCTGGTCGATGTAGTAGTCCGGGGTGATGCCACCGCCGCCATAGACACTGCGGTTCAAGTCCGTCTTGAACTCCGGTCCTTTGGGGGGGGCGGGCTCCTTCTCGTCTTCAGGCAGGAGGTAGTCGTCCAGTCCGTGCTGGTAGTCGCGCTGGATGGAGCGGCCCGAGGGCGTGTAGTAGCGGGCCGTGGTAAGCGCAAGCCCACGGGAGCGCCCGATGGTCATGACGCTCTGGACGAGCCCCTTGCCCCAGCTGGTGGTGCCTACGACCAGTCCGCGGTCGTGGTCCTGGACGGCACCGGTGACGATCTCGGAGGCGGAGGCCGATCCGCGGTTGATGAGGATGACCATCGGGTAGGGATCCAGGGCGGCCCCCTTCGGGGTCCGCGTCTGGCCGGCATCCTTTCCGCCACGGCCCTTCTGGCTCACGATCAGTTCGTTGGGGCCGAGGATCTGTCGGCAGATCCCTACGGCGGCATCCAGGATGCCCCCCCCGTTGTTGCGGAGATCCAGGATCAGCTCCGTCATGCCCTGCTTCTTGAGGTTCTGGACCGCTCGCTCGAACTCGAGGGAGGTGGTCTCGCCGAAGTCCTTGATGGCGATGAATCCGGTGGTCGAGGTGAGCATGAAGGCGAAGGTCACGCTGTTGGAGGGGATTTCCGCGCGGGTGAGGCTGAACCGGAGGAGGTCCGGGGTGCCCATCCGCTGGATGGACACCTCCACGACGGTGCCCTTCTCTCCGCGCAGTTTCTGGACCGCCTGGCTGCTGGTCCAGCCTTCGGTGCTCTTGCCGTCGATCTCGCGGATGTAGTCTCCGGCCCGGAGCCCGGCCTTCTCCGAAGGCCCGCCCCGCACCGTGCTCACGATGACGATGCCATCGGGCTGTTGCTGGATGATGGAGCCGATGCCAAAGAAGGACCCTTTCTGGCCCTCCCGCATCTCCCGGAACTCGCTTTCATCCATGTAGTTGGAATGCGGATCCAGGCTGTGCAGCATGCCCTGGATGGACGCGTGGGTCACCTGCTTGGGGAGGGGCGGTTCCACGGTCTCTTTCTGGATGAGCCCCATGATCTCGGCAAGCGTGTCCAGGCTGCGTTGCTTGATGCGCTCGTCGCTCGTGCGACCCGCGAGGGGTGCATAGACGAGCACCGTGGCGAGGAACACCATCCACATCCAGTTTTTACGGACAAATCTCGACATGGCTGACCAGTCTCCAGAGGGTCGTTCAGGTGCTTTCATGATCCTGCCTGCGAGTCCTCGGGGAAGGTCTCCAGGATGCGGTGCGCCATGGAAGCCATCCGTTCCCGGCGGCACCGACTGGCCAGGATGATCGACTCGAGCTGTCGGTAGGCGGCTTCCAGGTCATCGTTGACGACCAGGTAGTCGTAGTGCCCGAAGGCGTCCATCTCGTGCTTGGCGTATTGAAGACGGATGCGGATCTGCTCCTCCGAGTCTTTTCCGCGTGTCCGAAGGCGCTCGGCCAGTGAATCCGCACTGGGGGGGAGGAGGAAGATCATGATGGCATCCGGGATTTCCCGACGGATGTTCCTCGCTCCGATGGTCTCGATGTCCAGCAGGATGTCCGTACCTCGCGCGAGCTGCTCCTGGATCCATTGTCGGCCGGTCCCATAGCGGTTTCCGTAGACTTCCACCCACTCGACGAAGCCATCCTGGTCCACCATCTCGCCAAACGCATTCCGGTCCACGAAGAAGTAATCCTGTCCGTGGACCTCCCCGGCCCGGGGAGGTCGGGTCGTGAAGGAGACCGAGAACATGAGGTCGGGCACCTCCCGCACCAGCCGCTTGGCGAGCGTGGACTTGCCGGCGCCTGACGGGGCGGAGAGGACAAAAACGTTCCCAGCATGGCGAATCAAAGAAACCTCCGAATACTCATGTTACTCGGAGGCCCCTTGAAGCGCATGGATCGCAGCCTCATACTTAGGCCCCCACGGTGCCTTCTTGAGGGAAGTCACGGCGGGAACCCGGGGGTGACCGGTTTCGACAGGTTGACGTCGGGGTGCGAGGCGCAGGCGGGGGTTGATCGGTGGGCCCCCTTATCAAGCCGATCAAAACAAAACTGCCAACGATAACTTCGAACTGGCCCTCGCCGCCTAACCAGGCGGATGAGCGAGTCCCCGTGATCTCCTGGTAGCGGGCTCGTAAAACCTTCCGACGGGTGGCTTCGGCCTGCCGAAGGAGGGGACAGGATAGGTTGCCGCGACGCTCCCTGACGGCAACCGAGATCAGGGGGCAGGTCCTCGATCAGGGTTGTCCGTCCCCCCTGCAGAGGTCACGGAAAACGGACCAAGCCTGTGGATGAACCTCCACATCACGCTTCTTGGACGCGGGTTCAACTCCCGCCACCTCCACCATCCAGAAGGGGCCGAAAGGCCCCTTTCTTCTTATCGCAATGCGGTGGGGCGAGTCCTATCCGATGGGCCCCTTCGACTCGGCCTCCAGGTTCACCCCGGGCAGGAACATGGCCGTCATGCGTTCCGGAGAAACCACGCCTTGGCGTTTCATCCAATCCTCCGCCTCCCGCACGAGCGGCTTCCCGGCTTCCCCTCGCAGAAGCCCCCGGAACCGCTTCATGACATGGGCGTGCAGAGCCATGTCACAGGCTTCGAAGTGGGTCTCGGCCAGGAAGGCATAGCCTTTGGCATCCTCCCAGCGGGCGGAGAGGGCACTTTCGATGGCGCGCAGCCGTGCCGAGAGCCCCGTGCCGTATCCGATGTGCTCCCGATCGATCTGCCTGGCGTCCCGTTGGGCTCCTCGAATCAGCGCGCGCCTCGCTTGGGCGTCCTGGCATGCGGCCGCCAGGGCGAGGGCCATGCGACCCCTCAGCTCCTGGCACGTGATGCGAATCGCTTGGACCATCAGCATCCGGGAATCCCGCAAGGCACACCAACGATCCTGCATCTGAGCCCAGCCCGCAGTCAGGTTGCCGGAGTACAGGTCGATGTTGCCAAGGGCTGCGAACTCATGGAACCGCTGATGGGAGAAACCCGTGGGCGGGAGCCGGTCCAGAACCCGATGGATTTCCTGGCGCGCGCGCTCCGGTTCATCGAGCGCCAGATGGTGCATGAATGCCGATCCCATCGTGAGGTTCGCGAGGAAGAGAAGGTCACCGGACTCTTCCGCATCCCGGGACAGCAGTGGAAGGCGTTCCGCGAGCATGGTGAGGTTGCCCATGGCGTAGTGGTTGATGAGCGCAAAGGACTGGGCGTTCCTCAGTTCGTAGGAGAGTCCCGTGACCTGCTCGCGCAGCTGGAGTTCGACCTTGTCCAGGATTTCGGCGCTTTTCCTCCATTGGCCCAGGGCCATGAGGGCGATGCCCGACGCCACGGTGGCTTGACCGATCGAGCTGGAATCCCCGGTGCGCTCCGCGAGCATCAAGGCGAGATCGATGAACTTCCGTGTCTTTCGCTCGCTCTTGTTGCCGAGGGAAGACATGAAGATGGCTTCGTATGAAAAGGCACGGACGAGGCGGATGGGCTCACCGGTCTGGAGGCTGAGCAGGAGTAGGCGAGCCTGGAAATCGGCCACGCGCATGATGTCGCCGGTGGCGAGCCCCTGGATGACGGCCCAGTAGCTGTCCAGCCGGTCCAGGGCTGCGGGCGGGATTTCCTCGGGGGGGCGCTCCTGGAAGTGGAGACCCCTCAAGGCGAGCCAGGCCTTGTGGAGCAAGGCGGAGAGCAGGGCCTGTGACTGGGAGGAGGCAAGCCGCGCACCGATGCCCTTCAGAACGTCCTCCAGGACCTGGATCCCCTCCAGATAGTGACCGCTCTTCAGGTATTCCTGGGCCGCGCTCCGGAGCAGGCGATTGGCCTCCCGGGGCACCGCGTGGGCAGATGCCCTCAGGTAGGCCTCCGCCGCCTCCTTCCCGCGACCGGCGTTGGCCAGCGCCTCTCCCAGATACTCCCAGATCACGGTCGAGCCAGGGGCGTCGCGGTCCCGAAGGCCCAGCGCCATCCGGAACATCGAGGCAGCCTTGGAGAACGCCAGGGAGGCGGAGGCCTGGAGGCCGGCGGTGGTCAGGTAGTCGACCGCCTTGCCGGTCTCTCCCGCCGCCTGATAGTGGATGGCCAGCGCAGGAACGTCGGGCTGGGGGACCCTTTCCAGGGCCGTGGCCAACTGGAGGTGCCCCCCGCGCATCCGTTCCGGTGAAAGCGAGGAGGAGACCGATTTGCGGATGAAGTCGTGGTAGGGCTCCACCATCCGGCGTTGGCCGAGGGACCGGATCCGGACGAGGTGGCTCTGCCGGAGGGTATCCAGGGACTCAGCGCCATGGACATCCGCTCCGGCAGCGTCACGCAGGACGGGCCAATCCAGGGGGTGGCCCGCCAGGGAGACCAGCTCGAGGAGCTGTCGGGTTTCCTCCGGAAGCGCCCCCACGCGGAGCTGAATGTAGGCTTCCAGGTTCTTGCAGGAGGGCGTGCTGGCCCCCCGCCCGCGTGCATACCGAGCCAGCTCATGGATGAAGAATGGATTGCCACAGGCTTCACGGACGATCCAGTCCACGAGGGCTTCCACGGTCAGGTCTTCGGCCTCCAGCAGGCCACGCGCCAGCTCCCGGGCGGGTTCCTCGGGCAGCTCTCGGATCGGGAGATCCATGCAATGCCCGGAGAGGGTTCGACCCAGCGAAAGGAATTCCCTAAGGATGGGGGAAGTCGAGCTCTCCTCGGTGCGGAAGCATGCCACCACCAGCATGAGCGGGGCCTGAGGGGGAGTGACCAGGTCCGCCATGAGGATGGCGCTGTCGGCATCTCCCCAGTGCAGGTCATCGATCACCAGCACCAGCGGCTGGTTTTCGCCGATCCTTCGGAGCAAGTCTCGCAGGGCCGAGAAGGCCCGATGTCTGAGCTCCAAGGGGTCCACGATGGCGGCATGCCGCTTCTGGATTTCGGCGATGCGGGGAACCTGCCTCAGGACCGGGAACAGTTGGGCCAGGGCGTAGACATGGCGTGGCAGGAGCAGTTCCAGTCGCGCGGGGGGAAGGTCCTTCAGATGACGGCTGAGCTCGTCCACCAGGCCGTCCATGGCCTTGTAGGGCACATGCTCCTGTTCGTAGCAACGGCCACTCAGTACCAGGGATTCCGGGGCCATTCTGGCGATCTCGCGCCTGAACCTGCGGATCAGGAAGGTCTTTCCCATGCCCGACCCGCCATGCAGATGGATCCACCCGCCCTGGCCGTTCCGGAGGGAACCGAACGCACGACAGAGCGCTTGAAGCTCTTCGATGCGGCCCACGAAATCGTGTCTGAGCATTTGGGCTCGTGTCTTGGTGATGGCCATCCCGGAGGTCTCCATCCGCCGAAGGAACTCCTCGCCCGTGGGCCGTGCCTCCGGGTGAGGGCTGAGGAGATCCATGCAGAGGGAGCTGAGTTCTTCCGGAATCCCTCGCACCAGCTCGCTGGGTGGAAGGGGCGGCTGGGACACCTTGTTGATCAGGACGCGCAGTCCATTGCCCTGGAAGGGCAACCGGCCGGTCAGGACGTTGTAGAGCAGCACGCCGACGCTGTACCAGTCGCTTGCCTCGGAGCAGCGATTGTCCAAGAGCTGTTCCGGAGCCATGTAGGCAGGGGTGCCGGTGATCTCCGTGGCGTCCTTCCCACCCGGGTTCGCAGTTTCGATTTCGGTGGTAAGTCCGAAATCCAGAACAACCACCCGCCCCTCCGGAGTGACCAGGACATTGCTTGGTTTGATGTCCATGTGGAGCAGACCGGCCTCGTGGAGGGCCACGAGGCCCTCCCCGAGTTGCGTGAATGCGTGTGTGACGCGCTGGAAATCCACAGGGCCTGAAAGGAGAGGGAGCTCATCGAACGGTTCCTCACATTCAGCATCCTGTTCCACCTCGGGAATCGTCGGGGAGGATGACGTGCTGCCGGGAGAGGCATCCTGGTTCCCTGCGTCCGCAAGCTCCGCGTCGGAATCCGGGCCGGTCAGTCTCGTCGGATACTCCTTGGCGCCTTCCCGGGTGCGCAGGTAGCGAAGGATGTCGACGCCATCCACGAGTTCCATGGTGAAGAACCACTGGGCATCATCCGACACCAGCTCGTGGAGCCTGAGTAGGTTGGGATGCGTGAGGTCCGCCAGGGTACGAAACTCCTTCTTGAACAGGAAGAGGCTCTGGGCCGTGGCGTCGTGGGGAACCTTCAGGGCCACCTGGATCTGACGTTCCCCATCAAACACCGCGTACACGGAACCGAACGATCCGATCCCCAGGCAGCGGGGGTTCGAGAATCGCTCGGTTCCTCGAAAGTGCGTCACGATCGAACCCTTTCCGGGAGTTCACCCGTTGGAATTCACGCCTCAGTGGATCGTATCAACCGGTGCTTCCGGAGCCGGGGGGGCGGATTTGACGGGCGGAGACACCCCCTTCCAGCCGAAGTGCCATGCCATGTTCAACAGGATCGCGGCGAGGGTGTACGTCGCGAAGAATCCCAGGATGAATCGTGCTTGGAAGATGACCAGCATGCTCAGCAGGCCGATGAAGGCCACCTTGGCCCACAACCGCCCCCTGGGGGTCCTGGGTGGCTTCTTGAAGCTGGGGAAGCGGACGGTGGAGACCATCAGGATGCCGATGAGGATGAGTTCCGCCGCGAAGAGGTAGGCATAGAACGCGGTCTGAGGCGCGCTGGGCCAGCACAGGATGACGGAGGCCACGCCGGCCGCTCCCACCGGGATGGGCATCCCCACGAAGAACCTCGAGTCCACGAAGCCTACCTGGACGTTGAACCGCGCCAGTCGAAGCGCACCGCAGGCCAGGAAGAAGAAGCCGGCAGCCCAGCCGATGTACCGAAGCTGGTGGTCCGCCAGACCCAGCTGGAAGAAGCCGTAGCGGTAGGCCAGGATCGCCGGTGCCATGCCAAAACTCAGGACATCTGCCAGGGAATCGAGCTGGACACCGAATTCCGAGGTCGTGTTCGTGGCGCGGGCGACCCGGCCGTCCAGGCCATCGAAGACGCCCGCGGCGATCAGCAACCCGGCAGCCCAGAGAAAGAAGGTCCGGGGCTCATCGCCTGCGGCATTGATGGACATGACGACACTGGAAAAGCCACAGAACACGGAAAGCAGGGTCAAGGTGGAGGGCAGGGCGAACTTGGACCGCTGGACCGCCCTTTTTCGGCGTTCGCGTCGTTCTTCGGGAGTGAGGCGCCTTCTCATGTCCAAGTCTCCCATTTTTCCTGTTCCGGCGGAAAGGACGATGTGCCTGGGTCCGGGAATGATCGCCGGATTCCGCAAGAAGAATTGGGATAAACTGGCCTGTTTGGGGGGGGCATGCACCTGGTGGTCATCGGCGGGGGGCACGCCGGCATCGAGGCGGCGCACATCGCGGCGCGGATGGGCATGTCCACGACACTGCTGACCATGAATCTCGACCAGATCGGGCAGATGAGCTGCAATCCGAGCATCGGGGGGGTCGGGAAAGGGCACATGG
>CAYZND010000037.1:8818-15799 GCA_964479495.1 uncultured Mesoterricola sp. | reverse complement strand
CGCCTTGCCTCCAACCCCTTTGCACTCAACGCGGCTCCTTCCGCTTACTTGGACACGCTCCTAGGCCTATGCGTCCTTGGGCTCCGAAACCGGCAGGGCCACGGCCAAGGCCAGCCCCACGGCCACCGTGCCGCCCGCCACCCAGTACGAGGTGGCGTAGCCTCCCCGGGCGAAGACGAAGGTGCCCACCGCCGGGCCCAGGATCCGGCCCACACCCTGGATGGCATTGATGACCCCGAAGAGACCGCCCTGTTCATCCGCCGGAGTGAGCTGGCTGGCCAGGGCCGAAGTGGCCGTGTTGCTCATGCCGGAACCCCAGGCCAGGGGCACCATGAGCAGTACGAAGGGCCACATCCAGGGGGCATGCGCAAGGATGGGGAGGGAGACGGTCATCAGCAGCAGCCCGGCGCTCAGGGCCAGCCGCTCGGGGATCCGCCGCGCCACCAGGCGGACCAAGCCCCCCTGGTAGATCACGATCAGGATGCCGATGAAGCCGAAGAGATAGCCCACCTGACCATCGCTGAGGGCGAAGCGCTGGGCGGCCATGAGGCTGTAGGTGCCTTCCATCATGGCGAAGCCCGTCATGGTGAACAGCGAGATGCCGAGCACCTGGGGCATGCCTTTCCGGCGCAGGGCCCGGACCAGGGCATGGCCGCGCCGCTCCTCCAGCTTGGCGTGCTGCTTGGCCTGGGGATTGAGGGTCTCCGGCAGCCAGGTGATGACCAGGACAGAGGCCAGAAACGAGAGGCCGGCAGCCACCAGGAAGGGGAGGTGCAGGCCCCGGGAGGCGAGCAGCTGCTGACCCAGCTCGGAATGGGAGAGGACCCCGCCCAGGAAGGGACCCAGCACGAAGCCCAGGCCGAAGGCCGCGCCGATCATGCCCAGGGCCTTGGAGCGTTCTTCGGGCCTGGAGGTGTCCGCCATGGCCGCCTGGGCCACGGAGATGTTGCCTCCGGTGATACCGTCCAGGATCCGCGCCGCGAGGACCCACTCGAAGCGCCCCGTGGTCGCCAGGATCAGGTAGCCCACCGCCGAGCCCATGAGGCTCACCCAGAGCACGGGCCGCCGGCCCACCAGGTCCGAGAGACGGCCCAGGAGGGGGCTCGCGATGAACTGCATCAGGGAGAAGCTCACGAACGCAATGCCCGCCCAGAAGGCACCGGGCGTCTCAAGGGACAAACTGTGATTGACCCAGGTCATCCAATGGGAGGGATGCTCCGTCACCGCCTTCGCATAGAGGGGCAATATCGGAATCAGGATGCCGAACCCCAGCAGATCCACGAACACGGTCAGGAACACCGCCAGCTGGGCGCGCTTCGAAGGACTCATCAACCTCTCCCGGGAGCGGAACGCGCCCGGTCATAGGATTCCATCGAACCGCCCGCTGTTCACGTCCATTTGAAGCGCCTGACGGCCACGGCGAAGAAGATCGCGCCCCAAGCCACCACCACCGCCAGTCCTCCCAGGTGATCCATCAGGGCCGCTCCGTCGTTGAAGATCCCACGCAGGGCCTTGATGTAGGGGGAAAGCGGGAGCACGACCACCGACTGCTGCAGCCACTTCGGAGCCGCGTCCAGGGTGAAGTAGACCCCCGACAGGAACATCATGGGCATGAAGACGACGTTGGATACCGCGCCGTAGGTTTCCGTGGTCTTCGTGAAGCTGCAGAGGGCGAAGCCCATGGCCATGAAGGACGCCGTGCCCAGTGTGATGACGAAGGCCAGGGCCAGGTACGAACCCTGGTTGGCGATGCCGAAGACCAGCCGCCCCACCACGAGCATGACGAGGGTCTGCAGGATCACCACCGTGAGCCGGTGCAGCACCTGGCCCCCCAGGAAGATCCCTTTGGGGAGAGGGGTCACGGCCAGGCGCCGGAACTTGCCCTTCTCGCGGTAGGCCACGTTGACCATGCCCACGCTGAAGAGCCCCACGGAGAGCAGGTTCAGACCAATGAGGCCCGGGAGCAGGAAGGCCGCGTAGTTCGTGGCATGGGCGTGGCCGGGGCTCTCCAGCGTCATGGGCAGGAGCTTGAGCTCGACGCCGCTCTGGCGCGCCGTGGCCATGAGGTGCGCCTGCTGGGCGATCTGGGCCGCACTCTGGCCCTGGGCCACCAGGTAGCTGTTGACCCGGATCCGGAACGCATCCCCCTCCCGCTCGATCTGGGCCGCGGTCTCGCCGCGCTTCCAGCGGGCCTCGGCCTCCTCGGGGGAGAGCTTCAGGAGCTTCAGGGGTGTGCCGGCCAGGGCCTGCTCAAGTTCCGCGTCCGCTCGGGAAGGTTGGGCGGGAATGGACCAGACCAGCGTCAGCGCGGGCCCCTGGGACCGGAAGATCACCCCGAAACCCAGGAGCAGCAGCAGCGGGAACAGGAACGTCCAGAACATGGCCGCCCGGTCGCGGCTGAAGAGCTTCCATTCCATCAAGAACTGTCGAAGGAGCATCGTTTCGTCCCTATTCCCTCAGGCTTCTGCCCGTGCGATGGAGGAAGACATCCTCGAGCGTGGCCCGCCGGACATGCACCTGCTCGAAGGGCACGTGCTCCAGCTCGGCGAACTCGAGGAGGCAAGGGAGCAGGCCCTTGGGATCCCGGGTGGGGATCTCCCAGAGGTCGCCGCGCCGCTCCACGGGCTGGCCCAGCTTGGCGGCGAATCCCGTGGGGTCGGGCGCTTCGCCGTCGAAGGCGAACTCCACGACGCTGGGCAGCTCCAGCTGCTGGATGAGCTCCAGGGGGGTGCCCGTGGTCAGGATGCGGCCGTGGTCCATGATGGCCAGCCGGTCGCAGAGCGCCTCGGCCTCCTCCATGTAGTGGGTGGTCAGGATCACCGTGCGTCCCTCGGCCTTCATGTGCCGGATGACATCCCACACTGAGCGGCGAGCCTGGGGATCGAGGCCCGTGGTGGGCTCGTCCAGGAACACCAGCTCCGGGTCGTTCACCAGGGCCAGCGCGATGGCCAGGCGCTGCTGCTGGCCCCCCGACAGCGTGATGTGGTAGGCCGACGCCTTCTCCTGGAGCTGGACCAGGTCCAGCAGCTCCGCGGTGGACCTGCGCTTGGGGTAGTAGCTGCCGTAGAGGTCCAGCGCCTCCTTCGGGGTGATCTTGTTGAAGAGGCTCGTGCTCTGGAGCTGGACCCCGATGCGGGAGCGGATCTCCCGTCCATGGTGGCGCCAGTCCAGGCCCAGGAGCTCGATGAGGCCGGTGTCCGGGGGCGTGAGGCCCTCCACGATCTCCAGGGTGGTGGTCTTCCCGGCGCCGTTTGGGCCCAGGAGACCGAAGACCTCGCCCCGGAAGACCTCCAGGTCCAGGCCATCCACGGCCAGGACCTTCGGATACTGCTTGCGGAGACCCCGGACCCGGAGTGCGAGTTCGGACATGGACACCTCCCCCTCCAGGTATACGCCACGAGGGCCCGTTTCTCCGAGCTCGTTTTCAGCCGGCGCCGAGCACGCGGTGGATCGTCCGCTGGAGATCCGCAAGCAGGAAAGGCTTCTGAAGGAACGCGACGGATCCCTGCTCGAGCACCTCCTTCAAGGATTCAAGCTCGCTGTAGCCGCTATAGAGGATGGTCGGAACGTGGGGGTGGAGGCTCCGCAGCGTCCGGAAGGCCTCGCGGCCATCCATCCGGGGCATGGTGAGGTCCAGCAGCACCAGCTGGAAACCCTCGCGATCCCCCTCGAAGCACTCCACGGCCTCCTGGCCGTCCGTCGCCGGGACGACCTCGAAGCCGAGCACCTCGAGCATGGCCTGGGTGCTGGCCAGGACTTCCGCCTCATCGTCCGCCAGCAGCACCCGGCCGTGGAAGCGCTGGCGTGCGGGAGCTGACCGGGCGGCCTCGTCCGGCAGGCGCGTCCCCGCGGACACGGGGAAGAACAGGGTGAAGGTAGTGCCTCGGTTGGGTTCGCTCCGGATCTGGATGCCCGCATGATGGCCTCGGAGGATGCCCAGCATGGCCGAGAGCCCCAAGCCCCGGCCGCTCTGCTTGGTGGTGAAGAACGGATCGAAGATCCGGCTCATGATGGCGGGCTCGATGCCGCAGCCCGTGTCCGCGATCTCCAGCACGGCATGGGGACCGGCCTTCACTTTCTGCCCGAGGAAGTCCTTCCTTACGAGGGCCTCGTCGAGCGTCTGCAATCGGGTGGAGATGGCGATCAGGCCCTCCTTGTCGCCGATGGATTCGGAGGCATTGGTGACCAGGTTCATGACCACCTGCTGGATCTGGGCCGCATCCGCTTCGATGGCGGGCAGCTCCGGCTCCAGGTCGTACCGCAGCTTGACCTTCTTGGAGATGGAGACATTGAGCAGATGGGTCATTTCCTGCACCACCTGGTTGAGGTCGTGGTGCTTGACCACGAACCGCCCCTTGCCCGAGTAGGCCAGCATCTGCTTGGTGAGTTCCGCGGCCTTCAGCACCGCCCGCTCCATGTTCTCCAGGTAGGGTACCGCGGGGGACTCGGGGGAGCTCCGCATCTGGGCCAGATTCAGGTTGCCCAGGATGGCGGTCAGCAGGTTGTTGAAGTCGTGGGCGATGCCTCCGGCCAGTACCCCCAGGCTCTCCAGCTTCTGGGCCTGGCGCATGGCCTCTTCCGCCTGCTTGGCCTGGGTGATGTCCTGGGAGAAGCCCAGCAAGCGCACCACCGCGCCTTCCGCGTTCCGGATGGGGACCAGCAGGGTCTGGAAGACCCTCTGCCCGGTGGGGAAGTCCACCTTCTCTTCATAGCGGGTGGGCGTCCCCGAGGCGACGCACGCCTGGAAGTTGGCGAGCACCTTCTGGGCGAAATCATCGGGGAGGATCTCCTCCAGTGTCTTTCCGACGAGGTCCGCGGCCCGGGTCCCCAGGAGCGATTCCTCCACGGGGTTGACCGCCTCCACGCGGAAGGCACCATCGGGCTCCAGCCGCATCCAGAAGATGGCGTCCGTGGTGTTGTTGAACAGCTCCCGGTAGCGTTCCTCGGACTCCCTGAGTGCTAGCTCCGCGCGCTTGCGCTCCGTGATGTCCATGAAGAGCCCGTCGGCGCCGATGAACTCACCCTCTTCGGTGATGAAGGGCGAGGCCGTCAGGGCGACCTGGCGCTTCTCCCCGTCGGGTCGCTGGATCTGGATCTCGTACGTGCTGGTCTCGCCCTTGCGCCGGTGGGTCGTCTGCTCGAGGATGACGCGGTAGGTGTCGTCGTCCACGAACTCGCGCAGGGAGCGGCCCACCAGCTCGCCGGACCCCACGCCGAAGATCCGCCGCGCGGCCGAGTTTGCGTAGCTGAAGCGCTCCTCGGGATCGACGATGCCGAACCCTTCCCCCAGCTTCTCCAGCAGGTCACGGAAGCTCCGCTCGCTGCGCTTCAGGGCCTCCAGGGCCTCCATCTGTTCCGTGATGTCGGTGAAGACCCCAGTGGAACCGAGGTACAAACCCTCATCGTTGAGCCAGGGGCTGACGCCCAAGGAGAGGATCCTGCGGCATCCATCGGGCCGCAGGATGGGCAGCTCGTAGTGACCACGCTCGCCGGTGCGCCGCCGGGCCGTCTGCTCTTCCACGAGTGCCAGGGCTTCGGGGTCCAGGAACTCCTTGAGGTTGCGTCCCACGAGCCCTTCGGGCGCCCCGAAGATCTCGCAGGCCGCCGGGTTGGCGAAGACGAACCGCTCGTCCGTGTCGGCGAAGGCGAAGCCTTCCTGGAGCCGGTCCAGGAGCTCCCGATAGTGCCGCTCGCTGTCCTGGAGCGCCTTCTCCGCCTTCTTGCGCTCCGAGATGTCCTGGGCCAGGGCAATGAGGACCTCCCGCCCGAAGTAGGTACCCTTGTAGACGTGCACTTCCTTCGGGAAGACCTCGCCGTTGGCCCGGACGCCCCAGAACTCGAAGCGCTGCGGTTCCCCCTGGAACGCGCGCTGGAGCATGCCCCCGAGGGCCTCCAGGTCGTTCATGCCCGGCGCGGAGATGATCTCAGGCGTCCGACCCAGGAAGAACGCCCGGGGGTGTCCGTACATCTCCTCCGCACCCCGGTTGACATCCAGGAAGCAGCCCTCCCGGTCCTGGATGTAGATGGCTTCCTGCACGCTGCTGAACAGGCCGCGGTAGCTCTCCTCGCTCTGCCGGAGGGCCTCCTCCTGCCGCAGGCGCTCCGTGAGGTCCCGTACGATGGCCTGGTAGGTGCCATCGGGCATCATCTTCGTGTGCATCTCGATCCGGCGGATGCTGCCGTCCTTGCGGAGCATGTCCCGCTCGGAGATCACGCGATGCCCTTCCTTGAGCAGGTCGAAGCGGAAGGGGACCTTCGCCAGGGTCTCTTCGGTGAAGAGGCGGGAGATGTGCTGCCCCAGCAGCTCCCCCTTGGGCCAGCCGGAAAGTGCGCAGGCCGCGTCATTGGCATCGATGATGAGGCCTTCCGGGCTGCCCAAGAGGATCCCGTCCACCGCGTGGTCGAAGAGCAGCCGGAAGCGCTCCTCACTGATGCGCAGGGCCGCCTCGGTCCGCTTGCGCGCCGTGATATCCCGGGAGATCCCGAACGTGCCCACGATCTGGCCGCTGGCGTCCCGGAAGGGGGACTTAGTGGTGCTGACCCAGGTGGGCTCCCTATCGGGCCAGGTTTCCGGTTCCTCCATGTCCTCCTTGGGCAGGCCCGTGCGCAGGATCTCCTGCTCGTCGTTGAAGGCCTTGCGGGCATGGGCCTCGGAGAAGAAGTCGAAGTCCGTCTTGCCGACCAGGTCCTCCGGTCCGGACAGCCGGAAGGACAACGCCGTCGCCCGGCTCACGCGGATGAAGCGGCTCTGGGCATCCTTGAAGTAGATGTGATCGGGCGTCTGCTCCATCAGGGTCCGGAACAGGTGCTCCGGGCCCTCCGGACCGCGAAGGGCCTCCAGCTCCTTCCCCAGGCGCTCCAGCTCGGCTTCCAGAGCCTGGATCCTGAGGGAAGCCTCATCCATGGCGCACTCCAGGATCCCGCCTGGGCATTGGTTTCGGGTTCATGTGCTCGTGACCTTATCCTTCCATCGGAAGAATT
>CAYZND010000037.1:0-8808 GCA_964479495.1 uncultured Mesoterricola sp. | reverse complement strand
CGCCTGGAATATGCGGCGGTCAGGCCTGGATGCGCCAGAATCCCCATGCGCCGTGGGCGGCCGCGAGGCGGCTCCAGGCCCGGTCCCGGGTTTCCGGGTCCGGGTAGCGGGCGGCCCAGCAGCTGCCCGAGCCGCAAAGCAAGGGTTCCCCGCCGGACTCCAGGAGCGCGGCCCGCACCTCCGCCAGGGGCGGGCAGACCCAGATGGCGGCGCCTGTGAGGTCGTTGCGCCAGGGGGGAGCCTCGCCGTCCGGCAGGCTGGGGCAGGGCTCCGGGAAGGGATAGCCCACGGAGGCGATGGCGCGGTAGACACTCGGCGTGGCGACGTGCAGCCGGGGGTGCACCAGCAGCAGAGGTTCCAGGGGGATGGGCCGCAGGGGATAGACCCGCTCCCCTCGTCCCAGGCCCAGGGTGGTGCCACCCAGCACGAAGAGGGGCACATCGCTGCCCAGCGCCGCAGCCAGGTGAAGCAGGGTGGAGGTGGGAAGGCCGAGGTTGAAGAGGCTGTTCCCAAGCTGCAGGGCTGCTGCCGCATCGCTGCTCCCCCCACCCAGGCCCGCGCCGTGGGGAATGTGCTTCTCCAGGCGGAGTCGAGCGGGCAGAGGCCTCCCCGTCTCCCGCTCCAGCAGCCGCCAGGCCTTCAGCACCAGGTTCCCCTCGTCCACCGTGAGCCCTTCCGAGGTGGGCCCCGACAGCTCCAGGCTGAGGGTCTCCGCAGGCTCCGCCTCCAGGACGTCCGTTAGCTCAGGTACCCCGTCCAGCACGGTGGTCACCAGCTCCAGGTCATGGAATCCGTCGGCCCGCTTGCCGAGGACGGCCAGGAAGCGGTTGAACTTGGCGGGAGCTAGGATGCGCTGGAGCATAGGGACAGATTACCTCGGCCAGGATGGTTCCTCCCACGGGCGCAAGGGCACGCGTGTTCTAGGGATTACCGGCTGCCGGGACACAGACCACCCGGAACCCGGTGAAGGGATAGCGGTCTTCAGGCGCAAAATCGGTCCCGCGGTAGGCGGCACGAAGACAGGCCGATCCCTTCATCCATGCGCCGCCGCGGATCGCACGATATTGGCCGCTGGCGGGTCCCACCGGATCCGTGTCCTGTGTCGGGTCGTAGGGATCCATGTACCAGTCCTGGCACCATTCCCAGACATTCCCGATCATGTCGTGGACTCCCCAGGCGTTCGGCTGCTTCTGCCCCACGGAGTGTGTCGTGTCGCGAAACCAGGCTTTTGGCCGTTTCAGGTTCACGGGACTGGTCACATCGCTGGAGTTTTTAAAGTACCAAGCGATGGCGTTCAGGGGCCCGTAGGTGCTTTCCGTGGTGCCAGCCCGGCAGGCATACTCCCATTCCGCCTCCGTCGGCAGGCGATAGAGCTGCCCTGCTCCACGCTGGTTCAGCTTCTGGAGGAAGACCTGGGCGTCCTCCCAGCTCACGTTCTCCACGGGGGCGCTGGGGCCGATCTCCTTGAACTCGGACGGATTCGTCCCCATGACTGCTTCGTATTGCCCCTGTGTCACTTCGTACTTCCCTATCCAGAAACCTCGGGAGATCTTCACGTGGTGCTGGGGCCCCTCGTCGTCTTTGTGCCCCTCTTCGTTCTCGGGAGAACCCATGGTGAAGGCTCCGGGCTGTATCCACACGAAATCGATGCCGCTCACCCTGTCCCGCATCGCCTCACCTGCGCGCGTGCCGACCCGGTTTCCCGAAGGCCGGAGTAGAGAAACTGCCACGGCTACGACGGTGATCAGGGCCGATGCGGTTGCAATGATCCAGATCCTTCGTGCCTTCCTTGGCCTGGAACGGGTCCTCGAAAGCGCGGCGGTAGGCTCCGTGCCGGAGCGTTGCGGCCGGGAGTCGGGCAGCCCCTGTAGGATCACCTCCAGATCGCTCCGGAGAGCCTCTGCGCTGGGATAGCGGCGACTCGGATCCTTCTCCAGCGTCTTCAGAAGCACCCTGTCCAGCTCTTTCGGGAATTCCGGCCGCGACAAGGAAGGCGGCGCGGGCTCAGCGTGCAGAATGGCCGAGATGGCGGCCTCCAGGCTCTCCCCGCCGAAGGGCCTCTGGCCGCTGAGGGCTTCATAAAGCATCATCCCCAAGGACCAGAGGTCCGTGCGGGGATCCACCGTCTGCCCCAGGGCCTGCTCGGGCGAGAGATAGTGGGCCGTGCCCATGATGACGCCGGTGGCGGTGATGCCTCCGGACCCCGCGAGCTTGGCGAGACCGAAGTCCACGATCTTCACGTCTCCGCGTGTGTTGAGCATGAGGTTGGCGGGCTTGATGTCGCGGTGGATGATGCCCCTCTCGTGGGCGCGGGCAAGACCATCGGCCACCTGGATCCCGAGGCGGAGGACCTCCTTGAGCGCCATGGGGCCGCGCTCCAGGCGCTGCTTCAAGGACTCCCCTTCACAGTAAGCCATGACGATGAAGAGCTGACCCTCAGGTGTCTCGTCGATGTCGTAGACCGTGCAGATGTTCGGATGATCCAGAGCCGAGGCGGACTGGGCCTCCAGGGTGAAGCGGCGGCGGGCCTCACCATCCCAGCTCCACTCCAGGGGCAGGAACTTCAAGGCCACGGTCCGGTGGAGCTTGGTGTCTTCCGCCCGGTACACCTCACCCATACCGCCTCCGCCCAGCCTTTCACCTAGCTGGTAGTGGGAGATGGTTCGACCGCTGCCGATCATATGCCAAACCTTCGTTTCGTCATGGGAAGCGCACGAGACGGAAACCTAGGGTTGGACTGTTGTCGAGTTTGTAAGCGTATCTCCACGCTGTCCTAACCCTATTCGCACTTGATGTCCAATCCCCGCCGCGGTGTATGCGGTTAAGGCCACGGGTACCACCCGTGGGATCGGTTTGTGGCGTGCTGGGGTAAGCATCCCTTAGATCCCAGCACCATTGGGATGCGTTGCCACACATATCGAATAGACCCAGCATGTTGGGCTTCTTCTGGCCCACGGGATGAGTCCTGCCCTCGGCATTGTTCGCGTACCACGCCACCTCATCCACGTTGTCGGAACCCGAATAGACGTGATAGGTTCGGCTTCCATCGCTTCCGCCCCGAGCCGCATACTCCCACTCCGCTTCGGTGGGCAGGCGGTAGCCGTTGGCAGCCCGATCCCACGCCACATCCTGGCCCTGGATGTCATAAGCGGGTTTGAGTCCTTCCTTTTTCGAGCGCCAATTGCAGTACGACACCGCATCATGCCAGGACACCAACACGACCGGATGGGAGCCGGATTGGGGGAAGAAAGGGTTATCCCAGTCCGCGTCCGGCTTGAGGACTTCGGCGCCTCCGATAAAGACACGTGCGTTCTTCTCCCGCTCCGCGTCCGTAAGGTAGGCCGCAGCTTCCACGAACGCACGGAACTCATCCACCGTGACGGCGTACTTCGCCATCAGGAAATCGCGAGACAGGGTCACCAGGTGTTGCGTTTCATCGGTGTTTCTGGCCATCTCGGTAACCGGTGATCCCATCATGAACTGGCCTGCGCGCACGAGGACAAACCCCGGTACTGGCTCCTCCACAACATGTATGGGTCTCCAGGCGGTTCGTATCGATGGCCAATAACGCCAACCGAGCCCCGTGAGGATGGCAAGAGCCGCCACAGCGATCCAAGTTGCATGGAACTTACTCTTTGGACGCTTCGTGCGAGGCAGAGCGGCCGTGGGTTCGATACCCGACAGCTTTGGCTGGGAACCAGGCAGCGCCAGGAGGACCGCCTCCAGGTCGGCGCGGAGGAGTTCGGCACTGGTATAGCGGCGGTCCAGGTCCTTCTCCAGGGTTTTCATCAGGATGCCATCCAGCTGAGGAGGCAGCTCCGGACGCAGTGAGCTGGGAAAAGGAGGTGGAGCGTGGAGGATGGCCG
Organism: uncultured Mesoterricola sp.; assembly: GCA_964479495.1. GTDB lineage: Bacteria > Acidobacteriota > Holophagae > Holophagales > Holophagaceae > UBA1801. The sequence continues at coordinate 4,942 of CAYZND010000037.1, read as the reverse complement.
AGATGGCGGCCTCCAGGCTCTCGCCGCCGAAAGGTCTCTGACCGCAGATGGCTTCATAGAGCACCATCCCTAGCGACCAAAGATCCGTGCGCCCATCGACAGGCTTTCCCAGAGCCTGTTCCGGCGAGAGGTAGTGGGCCGTGCCCAGGACAACGCCAGTGGCGGTGATGCCTCCGGACCCCGCGAGCTTGGCGAGACCGAAGTCCACGATCTTCACGTCTCCGCGTGTGTTGAGCATGAGGTTGGCGGGCTTGATGTCGCGGTGGATGATGCCCCTCTCGTGGGCGCGGGCAAGACCATCGGCCACCTGGATCCCGAGGCGGAGGACCTCCTTGAGCGCCATGGGGCCGCGCTCCAGGCGCTGCTTCAAGGACTCCCCTTCACAGTAAGCCATGACGATGAAGAGCTGACCCTCAGGTGTCTCGTCGATGTCGTAGACCGTGCAGATGTTCGGATGATCCAGAGCCGAGGCGGACTGGGCCTCCAGGGTGAAGCGGCGGCGGGCCTCAGGATCCCGGTTCCATTCCAAAGGGAGGAATTTCAGCGCTACGATTCGGTGAAGCCGTGTGTCCTCCGCCCGGTAGACCTCTCCCATACCGCCCACGCCCAGCCTTTCACATAGCTGGTAGTGGGAGATGGTTCGACCCGTTAGGTTCATATGAGGGTCGCTCCTGGTCAGGAGACGCCGGGCGTAGGAGGCGATCGATCAAGGATGGTCCTGGTCAACCTACGTCCACAGGCATGGATCGTCAATATGCACCGACCTGCGTTGACCAATAGCATGCCTCGACTGCGACCATTGCGGTGCTGCGTGCTCAAAACACGGTCCCAGCGCAGCTTGCACTCGCGACCCGGCTGGAAGCCGGGCCTATAGCCCATCTTCCAGTTCGAACTCGGGATCCGGATAGCTGAGGATGTCGGGGCCGTCCTTGGTGATGGCGACGGCGTGCTCGAACTGGGCGCTGAGCTGGCCGTCGGCGGTGCGCACGGTCCAGCCGTCGGGTTCCACCAGGCACTTCTGGCTGCCGATGTTGAGGATGGGCTCGATGGTGATGGTCATGCCCACCTCCATGCGGAAGCCCGTGCCGGGGCGCTGATCGGCGAAGACCACCTGGGGGTCCTCGTGGAGGTCCCGGCCCAGGCCGTGCCCGATGTATTCCCGCACGACGGAGTAGCCGCGCTCCTCGGCGAACCTCTGGACCGCCGTGGACATGTCCCCCAGACGGTAGCCCACACGGCAGTACTCGATGCCCACGAACATGGCCAGCTGGCAGGTGGTCAGCAGGTTCTTCGCTTCTTCACGGATGGTGCCCACGCCCACGGTCAGGCAGGTGTCGCCGTGGTAGCCGTCCAGCTTGGCGCCGCAGTCGATGGCGAGGATGTCGCCGTCCTTCAGGACGTAGTTGGAGGGGATGCCGTGCACGACCCGGTCGTTGACGGAGGTGCAGAGGGTGCCGGGGAAGCCGTGGTAGCCCTTGAAGTTGGGCGTACCGCCGTTCTTGCGGATGTACATCTCCGCCAGCTTGTCCAGCTCCAGGAGGGTCGTGCCGGGCTTGGCCGCCCTTGCGGCCACCCGCAGGGCGTTGGCTGCTAGGCGCCCCGCTTCGCGGAGCTTCTCGATCTCCCGGCGGCTCTTGTATCGGATCTTCTCACGCATAGGCTCCCAGTCTACACGCTAGACTGGAGCCGATGAGCTACACCCGCGAGGAACTGGACTGGATCGAGGCCGAGTGGGCCTATCACCTGCACGGACGGTCCGCCTTCCTGAGCCGGGAGGACTTCACGCAGCTCATGACCTGGAACGGGGAAGGCATCCCTGCGGATGCCATCGTCAGCGCCATGGAGACCTACTTCGAGCGCCGCGCCAAGCGGCCCAAGCCACGAACCTACGTGGCCCTCGCCCACCTCGACAAGGACCTGGCCAAGGTCCTGAAGCTGCGGGAGGCCCTGCGTCGCGCTGAGGCGGAGATGCCCTCCCTGGAAGGCTGGGAGGCCGTGAAGGAACCGCTGCGCTCCGATCCGCGCGCCCGCGCCGCCTTCGAGGGCTGGCGCCGCCTCCAGGCCGCTGCGCCCTTGCCGGATTCGCCGGGTTTCCTGGATCACTTCGATGCGGAACGGAAGGCCCTCGCCGAGCTGATCAAGCTGGCGGAAACCGCCCTGGGGCCGTGCACCGAGCAGGTGGCCGCCGACCTTCGGCAGCGGCTGGCGGACTCCAAGCTCCAGGAAGGCTCCTTCGTCTGGAAGCGGGCTTGGGACCACCACTGGAGCCGGCTCGTGTGCGAAGCCTGGGGCATTCCAGCCTGAACGGCCGCGTCAGCGGGACGCGCGGGCTCGTGCCGTCTCCTCGATCGCTTCCAGCACCGGCACGAGACTGGGGAGCGCGTCCGAGCCGGCGCGGATGGCCGCATAGAGGTGGCGGCTCGGGCGCTGGGCTCCCCCCAGGGACTTGAGGACGATGCCCTCGGGGAGGACGGCCGGGACGGCCAGCCGGGGGATCAGCGCCACACCGCAACCCGCCGCCACGAGGGCGAAGGTGGCCAGCCAGTCGCCGGTGCGGTGCCGCACGTCCGGGCTGAAGCCAGCCCCGGTGCAGGCGGCGAGGCTGGTGGCCTGGCAGGGACCCATGGCGCCGCCCATGATCCAGGGCTGGTCCGCCAGCTCCATGAGGTCGATGGTGTTCCGTGTCGCCAGGGGATGCCCGGCGGGCAGGGCCACCTGGAAGGGGTCGTGGAGCAGGTCCCGACGGCTGTAGCGCGGGTCCTGGCGAAGGGGACCGCTGGGGTAGTCCACGGCGATGACCAGATCCAGGTCGCCGGTGTCCAGGCGCGTGAAACAGTCCGGTGCCTCCACTTCGAGCACGGTCACGGCGAGCCGGGGATGGGACTTCCGCAGCCTCATGAGCGCCGGAGCGATCAGGCACGAGATGGCTGTCGCGAAGGCCCCGAGGGTGACGCGCCCCACCTGACCTTCCTGGAAGGCGGCCAGGTCCGCCCGGGCCCGTTCCATCTGGGCATCCACCAGGGCCGCGTGTTCCAGGAGCAGGTTGGCTTGCGGGGTCAGCCTCACGCCCCGGCCCTGGGGCGTGAGCAGCGGAATGCCCGTCTCGCGGCTCAGGTTGGCGATCTGCTGGGACACCGCGGAGGGCGTCAGGTTGAGGGCCTCTGCGGTGGCGCCCACGGTGCCCCGCTCCCTCAGCTCCCGCAGCACCCGCAGGCGACGGAGATCGATTGTGAAGTCAATACTGAACGGTTTCATTCAAATAGTTTAATTGGACATGAAATATTCCGCCAGCGCAGGATCGACACAGGAGGGTGCCATGATCGACGGACAGATCCTCAAGGATCGGGCGGCCCGGGCCGGGGCGGACCTCTGCGGGATCGCCTCCCTGGATCGCTTCGATGCCGCACCGGAGGGGTTCCACCCCAGGGACATCCTTCCGGAGACCCGCTCCGTCATCGCCTTCGCCCGTCGCGTGCCGGATACGGTCTTCCGCCTCGGGACCAAGGTGCCGTATACCCATGCGGACGGGGTCGTGCTGACGGAGGTGGAGCGACTCGCCTTGGCCCTGGTGCGGGACCTGGAGGAGGCCGGGCACCTCGCGGTGGCCGTCCCCAGCGAGCCCTACGAATACTGGGACGCCGAAACCCAGACGGGGCGGGGGATCCTCTCCCTCAAGCACGTGGCCCACCTGGCGGGCCTGGGTGCGATCACGCGCAACCACCTCCTGACGAACCGGCGCTTCGGGAACCGGCTCAAGCTGGGCGCCATCCTCACGGACGCCCTTCTGGACGCGGACCCCATCGATGAGGCACCCCGGTGCCCGCCCCGGTGCGAGATATGCCGCACCGGCTGCCCGACCCAGGCGATCCAGGAGGACACCGTCCTGCAGAAGCGCTGCCGCAGCCGCGCCGGTGTGAATGCAAAGGGCTACTTCCTCTACCAGTGCCACGCCTGCCGATCGCAGTGCCCCATGTCGAAGGGCCTCGACTCGAGAGGTCTGGGGAGGTGAGCATGGGGACGACCGATGCCCTTCGCGAGCGCGTGCATCGCCTCTACTGGGAGCACGACCTCAACTGCGCGACGACGCTGCTCAGGATCCTGGCGGAGCGGGAGGGGCCCGTGCTGGGCGACCAGGTCCTGGACGCGGCCCTCGGCCTGCACGGGGCCGGTGGGTACGGCGCCCAGTGCGGTCTGGTGGAAGGCCCGCTGCTGTTCCTGGGGCTCTCGGGGAAGACGCAGGGCTGGAGCCGCAAAGAGATCATCCAGGCCTGCCGCGCCTACGCCGAGGCCTTCGAAGCCCGCTTCGGTTCCCTGCAGTGTCGCGTGCTGAGGCCCGAAGGCTTCGGCCCCCACGTTCCGCCGCACCGCTGCGAGGAACTCACCTGCGCGGCCGCCACCTTCGCTGTTGATTTTCTCGAGGCGAGGAAGCGATCCGCAGCATCCCATGCATGACCGTTGCCCTTCGGGCTAGAAAGCGCACCCCATGAAACCCAAGCACTGGATCGTCTTCATCCTCCTGGGCGCCATCTGGAGCTCCTCCTTCCTCTGGATCAAGATCGGGATCCAGGAGCTCAGCCCCACCATGCTCGTGGCCTTCCGCATGCTCTTCGGTGCGCTCACGGCGGTGGCCATCGCGATGCAGCGCAAGGTGGCTTGGCCCCGGGACGGCCGCACCTGGCGGGCCTTTGCCATCCTCGGTCCCACGAGCCTCGCGATCCCCATCTTCCTGATCTCCTGGGGCGAACGCTCCATCGACTCGGCGGTGGCTTCCATCCTGAATGCCACCGTGCCGCTGTTCACCCTCGTCATCGCCCACTTCTCCCTGGGGGATGACCGGATGACCCTGTGGAAGGTGCTCGGCCTTCTGACGGGCTTCGTGGGCGTGGCGATCCTGCTCAGCGCAGGCCTGCTGGGCGCCTCCCCGGCTTCCATGCTGGGACAG
>CAYZND010000036.1:0-15926 GCA_964479495.1 uncultured Mesoterricola sp. | reverse complement strand
CGTAGAGGGACTTGCGCCCCATGGCCGCGCAGGAAGCCGAGAGCCGGGGCAGCGCTTCCGAGAGCCAGGCCAAGAGGGCGAACACCAGCAGGGCGAAGCCGAGCCGTAGCGAGAGGTAGGCGTAGCCGGTCTTGTAGAGGTCGTGCTTGGGGAGCCAGCCCAGGTTGAGCGGGTCGAGCAGGAAGCCAAGCAGGAGCAGGGCGGCGCTGCCCGAGAGGCAGGCCAGGCGGAACCAGCGCACCCGGCGGTCCTCGGGCGCTTCCATCAGGAGGGCGCCCAGGCCGACGCCCAGGAACATGTAGGCGCTGGCGGGGAAGAGCGGGAAGAGCGAGCCGTGCTCGAAGGAGAGGTAGGCTGCCAGCCCCTCAGGCAGCCAGCGGAACCAGTCGATGGAGGTCACGACGGGCCCAAGCAGCAGGAACGCAGCCGCCAAGGCCAGGCTCCAGGCCGCATAGCGGCGCACCGTCCGGGTCAGGGCGAGCAGGCCCGTGAGCATCAGCAGGGAGACACCGTTGAGCTGCAGGATGTTCACGCGGAAGAAACCCTGCCACACCTCCGGCGAAAGCCAACGCAGATCGGCGATACGGTTGGCCGGGAACACCATCAGGTAGCCGATGCCAATGACCAGGAGCGCCATGAGCGCCCGGCGGCGGATCAGGGTCCTGGAGATCCGCCCGTCCGCTTCGTACTTCACACCCAGTACCGTCACTGCGCCCGAGACCATGAGGAACAGCGGCGCCGTGAGCCCCCGCAGGTGCACCCAGGTGTTCCAGTGGAAGGTGTCCCAGTTGATGCCGGCGGGATCCAGGAAGGCGTCCAGCGTGTGCCCCTGGATCATGAGCAGCATGGCCACCAGCCGGATGAAATCCAGCACATGGACACGCGGCTTGGAGGCTTTCAGCCCGGAAGCGGGAAGGGACATGGTCGACTCGTTGGAGGCCGGAAAGGACGAAGGTGGACGTTCCCCTCACCTTTCCAGGGCATCGAATAGAGTACCAAATCCGGAAAATCCCTGGCAATGTGTTGCAACAAATTGGTGACATTCACCACAGCCAGGGAACTTCAGGGTTCCACGATCAGGAGCTGCAGGTCGCACACGTTGGTGTTGGTGGGTCCCGTGATCAGGTGCCCCCCGATCCGCTGGAAGAAGGGATAGGAGTCGTTCCGCTCCAGGTATGCGACCGGATCCAAGCCGAGGGTGCGGGCTCCCTCCAGGAGTCCGGCCGAGGCGAAGGCGCCGGCCGCGTCGGTGGGGCCGTCGTTGCCATCGGTGCCTGCGGAGAGGAGGGTGATGCGTCTCAGCTGTTCGGGGGCACTCATGCCGCAAGCCAGGGCCGCCAGAGCCAGTTCCTGGTTGCGGCCCCCCTTGCCTTCGCCCTTCAGGGTGACGGTGGTCTCGCCGCCGAAGATCGCGCAGGCGGGGGCTTGGATGGGGTCCCCGTGATCGCGGATCCGCTGACCCAGGGCGATGAGCTCCACGCCCGCGTCCCGGGCCTCGCCTTCCAGTGGACCCTCCGGGACCCAGGTACGGTAGCCCAGGGCTTCGGCCTGGGCCTTGGCCGCCCCTACCGCCTGGCCGTTGCTGCCCAGGATCACGTTGCGCACCCGCCGGAGCCGAGGATCGCCGGGCTTGGGTGTCTCTGGCTGCAGGCCTTCGGCACCTGCTTCCAGGTGGCGGCGCACGGGGCCAGGGACTCGCCCCAGGATGCCGTGGCGGGTGAGGGTGGCCAGGGCGTCGCCGAAGGTGGAGGGATCCGGAGCCGTGATACCGGAGGCGATGGCGCTGGGATCATCCCCCATGACATCGGAGAGGATCAGGTTCACCACCATGCCCGGCGCCAGGGCCGCGGCCAGCTGTCCGCCCTTGACGGCGGAGAGGTGCTTGCGGACGGCGTTGATGTCGCTGATGGGAGCCCCGCAGGCCAGCAGGAGCCGGGTGGTGGCCTGCTTGTCCTCCAGGCTCAGGCCCGGAGCCGGGGCACAGAGCAGAGCGCTGCCGCCCCCGGAGGTGAGGCCGAGGAAGAGCGTCCGCTCGTCGGCGCCCTGGCCCAGGGCCAGGAGGGCCTGGGCGGCGGCCACGCTGCTCGCATCGGGTACGGGATGGGCGGCTTCCAGCAGCTGGAGGCGCTCCAGGCGCTCCCCATGCCCGGCCTTCACCACCACGGTGCCCCCCTGGAGGCGCGGTCCCAGCAGGGCTTCCAGGCCCAGCGCCATGCGGGCACTGGCCTTCCCGGCCCCGAAGGTCACGATGCGATCGAAGGTCGAGAGGTCCAAGGCCAGGGAATCGGACTCCGTTTCGATCCGCAGCAGATCTCCCTCGAACCGGAGGATGCGTCCCATCATCCCCACGGGATCCACCCGCTCCAGGGCGGCAGCGAAGATGGCCTTCGCGTCTGCGAGGGGTTCGATGGGCGGATGCATGCGTTCATGATCGCAGGTGCACGGCGAGGTTTCGAAGCCGTGGCGGGAGATCAGGGGCATCATGTCGGTATGCCCTGGAGGCCGCCATGCCCGAACCGACTCCCCAGACCTACGCCACGCACCGCCGCATCGATCCCATGTACCACCTGGTGGGCTTTGGCCTGTTCGTGGTGGCCTTCGTGATGGCCATCGTGCATGCGGTGATGCAGCCGGGGCTCGCCTCCGCCTGGGAGCTGGTGGCTTCCGTCGGCATGCTGGTCCTGTTCTTCCGGGTCCGGGTCTATGCCCTGCACAACCAGGATCGGCTCATCCGCCTGGAGGAGACCCTGCGCATGGAGCGTCTGGCGGGTGGGGTCCTGAAGTCAAGGATCCACGAGCTGAGCCCGGGCCAGTTCGTGGCGCTGCGCTTCGCCCCGGACGAGGAGCTGCCGGGCCTGCTGGAGCAGACCCTGGCGGAGGACCTGGACCGGGAAGCCATCAAGAAGCGCATCCGGAACTGGCGTCCGGACACCTTCCGGATCTGACATGAAGCACTGGCTGCTGAAGACCGAGCCCAGCACCTTCTCCATCCAGGACCTGGCCGCCTGCCCGAAGCAGACCACGGGCTGGAGCGGCGTCCGCAACTACCAGGCCCGGAACTTCATGCGGGACGACATGCGCAAGGGGGATCGCGTGCTGGTCTACCACAGCAACGCGAATCCTTCCGCCGTCGTGGGCACGGCCACCGTCGTGCGCGAGGCCCATCCGGATCCCACGGCCTTCGATCCCACGGATGTCCACTTCGACCCCAAGAGCGATCCGCAGAACCCCACCTGGTTCATGGTGGACATCCGGCTCGACGCGGTCTTCACGGAACCGATCCCTCTCGAAGCCCTGCGGTCGGTGGCGGCGCTCAAGGGCATGGAGCTGCTCCGCAAGGGCTCCCGGCTGAGTGTACAGCCAGTGAGCAACTCCGAGTTCGAGGCCATCCTCAGGCTGGCTTCGCGGTCGTGAGGCCTATCCAGGGAGGACCTTCATGATCCAGAATCCCCTCGTCGAGCTGTGGAAGCGCGAGGCCGTCGCCTTCACCGGTTGGCTGAGCATCCCCAGTTCCTGGTCCGCGGAAATCATGGCCCGCGCGGGCTACGATGCCGTCGTCGTGGACATGCAGCACGGCCTCGCGGACCATGGCGGCCTGCTGGCGATGCTCCAGGCCATCGGTTCCGCAGGCGTTCCGGCCCTCGTCCGGGCCCCCTGGAACGAGCCCAGCGGCTTGATGAGGGCCCTGGACATGGGCGCCTACGGGGTCATCTGCCCCATGGTCAACACGCCCGAAGCATGCGAGGCCTTCGTGGCGGCCTGCCGTTACCCGCCCCGGGGCTTCCGGAGCTTCGGACCCACCCGGAGCCTGGTGTCCATCGGTCCCGACTACGTGGCGGGAGCCGAGGCGTTCTCGCTCACCTTCGCCCAGATCGAGACAGCCGAGGGGCTGGCCAACGTAGAGGCCATCGCCGCCGTTCCGGGACTCGACGGGCTGTATGTGGGTCCCTATGACCTCAGCCTGGACCTGGGGCTGGCCGAGCCCGGGAACCTGGACGATGCCCGACTGCTGGGGGCCTGCAGGACCGTCCTGGAGGCCGCCCAGCGCCATGGGCTGGTGGCTGGGATCTACACCAGCGGAGCCCAGGCCGGAGTACGAATGGCGGCGCTGGGTTTCCGGCTCGTCAACATCGCCAGCGATACCACGCTGCTGCAGCGGGCCGCCGCGTCGGAGCTCCGCACAGCCAAGGGCGCCGTCACTTCAGGAAGGTGATGGCTCCCGGGTAGGTCCAGATCTCGCCGTTGTTGGCCTTGATGGCGCCGATGAGGGGACAGATGAGGGCGGCGAGCCCCAGGATCACCACCAGCGGGATCCCGACGAGGACGAAACACAGAGGGACCGCGATCACGAAGTAGATGAACATGCTGATGGTCCAGTTGACGACGTTCTTCCCGTGGGCGTCCACGCTTGGGTAGGTGTCCTTCTTGATCTGCCAGAGCACGATGGGCAGGATGATGCCCCCGAAGGGAAGCAGCATGTGGGCGTACTGGGCGAGGTGGAGGAAGAAGCCCCACTGACGGGCGTCGCGTTCAGGGTCCACGCTGAGGATCGGGGAAGGATGAGGGGGGGGAACCGGTGCCGGCGGCTCTTGCTCACCGATGAGCCGATTCTTGGCCTGCTGGAACTCCTCCTCGGAGAGGGTACCGGACGTTCGGAGTTGTTGAAGTTTTTCGAGTTCATCCGCAAGGGACATGGAAGCCTCCAGGGCTTCTCCAGCTTGGCGCCTCGCCGAGCCGCGCGCCTGGCCCATTCGGTGAACGGTGGCCTCCGGTCGGCCACTGGTCTTTCGCCGTCGCCGTTCTGCAGGGACTTGCTACAGCGCCAACTCCAGGTGGATGTCCCGGGGCTCCTTGGCGAAGAGCTCCGGGTCGATCCAAGTGGCGAGCGTTGCCCCACGCGCCCGGTAGAAGTCCACCGTGTGTCTGGATTCGGTGGCGGAAATGTAGAGACGCTTCCCGCCGATCGCCCGGGCCCGCTGGGCGACCAGCTCGACCAGGTTGCTGGCGACGCCTCTTCCCCGATGGCTTGCGCTGACGTGCAGCGCATCCATGTTGACGTAGGCGCCGGTCCCTCCCCGGAGGTGGCCCTCCACCGATGCGATCCCGATGAGGGCCTCGTCGTCGAAGGCGCCGAACACCGTCCCACCCGAGGCAAGGATCGCCCTCTGGCGAGCGATGAGGCCCTCCAGCTCTCCGGGCGGAAAGCCCTTCATGTCGTACCGCTCCGGTTCGAGCACGAGGAGGCCCTCCCGCAGGTGGTAGACCTCTTCGATGAGCTCGCTCCGGTCGATCTCCCGGAAGCGATCGATCTCCGTGCCATCAAGTTCGCGATAGATGATGGGCATGTGGGTGGTTAAAGGAGGCTGAGCACCTTCGCGAGCCGGGTTTCCCGCTCCTCCAGCTGGCCGCGCATCTTGGCAACGGCGGCCTCGGGGGCTTTGGTGGTGAAGGCTTCGTCGGCGAGGCGGGCGCGGAGGGGCTCCAGCTCCTTCAGGAGCTTGTCGCGCTCCTTCTCGAGCTTGGCGCGCTCGGCGGCCGGATCCTTGAGGCCCGCCAGCTCCAGGGCGACCATGCCGCCCCCCACGATGGCCACGGCCCGGGTGGGGGAGAAGAGATCACCCTCGGTGCAGGTGAGGCTCTCCAGCTTGGCCAGGGACTTCAGGGCGTCCGCGAAGGGCTCCAGCTCGCCCAGGGTGCAGAGGGCGGGCACGCGCTTGGCGGGATCCACGCCCTGCTCGGCCTTCAGGCGCAGCAGGCTGCTGAGGGCATTCTGGAAGATCGGAATGAGCGACGGATCGCCTCCGTCCACCTTGAGGAGCGGATCGTCAAGGGGCCAGCTGCGTGCCGCCAGCAGGGCGGGCTCACCCTTGGGCAGGCGTCCTTCCATGACGGCCTCGTGGATCTCTTCCGTGAGGAACGGCACCAGCGGATGCAGGGCCCTCAGGAGGATGTCCAGGAAGTGCAGGATCGCCGCCTTCTGGCCCTTGGTTCCCTTCTGCAGGTGGACCTTGGCCAGCTCGATGTAGGTGGCGCAGAAGTCATCCCAGACGAGGTGGTAGAGCACTTCCGCGGCCTCGTGGAAGCGGAAGGCCTCCAGAGCATCCGTGACCTTCTGCAGGTCCTCCCGCAGGCGCCGGATCATCCAGAACTCCGCCTCGCCCAGCTCGGGCTTGAGGTCCAAGGTGACATCGGGCTCCAGGCTCATCTGCACGAAGCGGGCGGCATTCCAGAGCTTGTTGCAGAAGTTGCGCGAGGCTTCGAGGCGGCCAGTGGAGAGCGAGATGTCCGTGCCTGGCGCGGCCATGATGGCGAGGGAGAACCGCAAGGCATCCGTGCCGAACTCGTCCATGGTCTCGATGGGATCGATGACGTTGCCCTTGGTCTTGGACATCTTGGCGCCATGCTCGTCTCGGACCAGCGAGTTGAAGTAGACGTTCCGGAAGGGCACGTCGTCCATCCACGTGAGGCCGGACATGACCATGCGGGCCACCCAGAAGAAGAGGATGTCGTAGCCCGTGATGAGCACATCGGTGGGGTAGTAGCGCTTGAGGTCCGCAGTCTCTTCGGGCCAGCCGAAGACGCTGAAGGGCCAGAGCGCCGAGGAGAACCAAGTGTCCAGCACATCGGGATCCTGCGTGAGCTGGCCGTGGCCGCACTTCGCGCACTGGGCAGGGGCCTCCATCTCCACCATGAGGTGGCCGCACGCATTGCAGGTGTACGCGGGGATGCGGTGTCCCCAGACCAGCTGGCGCGAGATGCACCACTCCTGGATGTTGGTGAGCCAGTGCTCCCAGACGGTGGCCCAGCGCTCAGGGGTGAACTTGATGCGCCCGGAGCGGACAGATTCCAGGGCGGCGTTGGCCGCGTCCTTCACGTCCATGAACCACTGCTCCGAGACGAGGGGTTCCAGCACGCAGCCCGTGCGGTCGGAGACGGACACCTGGTGGGTGTAGTCCTCGATCTTGTCCAGGAGGCCCTGTTCTTCGAGATCCGCGAGCACCTGCTTGCGGCAGGCGAAGCGGTCCAGGCCCGCGTACTTCGCGCCGGCGGCCTTGGTCATCTTGGCGTCGAAGCCGATGACGGTGATGGAGGGCAGTCCCAGCCGCGCACCGGCGGCATGGTCGTTGGGGTCATGGGCGGGCGTGAGCTTCACGCAACCCGTGCCGAACTTGGGATCCACGAAGTGGTCGGCCACCACGGGAATCTCCCGGTCCGTGAGGGGCAGCTTCACCTTCTTGCCCAGGATGCCCTGGAAGCGCTCGTCGTCCGGGTGGACGGCGATGCCCGTGTCGCCCAGCATGGTCTCGGGCCGCGTGGTGGCGACAACGAGGAAGCCGGTGCCGTCGGCATAGGGGTAGCGGATGTACCAGAGTTTGCCCCGCTTCTCCTCGTACTTGACCTCAAGGTCCGAGAGGGCCGTCTGGCTGGCGGGATCCCACTGGATCATGCGAGGGCCCTTGAAGATGCGGCCCTGCTTGTAGGCCTCCACGAAGACCTTCCGGACGGCGATGTTGAGGTCGGGATCCATGGTGAAGCGCTTGCGGGTCCAGTCCACGGAGGCGCCCATGCGGCGCAGCTGGTTCTCGATGGCGCCCTGGTTCTCTTCCTTCCAGTCCCAGATGCGCTGCAGGAAGGCTTCCCGGGTGAGGTCGTACCGCGTCTTGCCTTCCGCCTTCAGCTGGCGCTCCACCACGGTCTGGGTGGCGATGCCCGCGTGGTCGACGCCGGGGAGCCAGAGGGCGTCATAGCCCTGGGCGCGCTTGAAGCGCGTGAGGGTGTCGTGCAGGGTGAACACCAGGGCATGGCCCATGTGCAGGTTGCCCGTGATGTTGGGCGGGGGGATCACGATGGACCATGGCTTTTTGCCGCTGTCGGGTTGGGCCTCGAAGATCTTCGAGGTCTCCCAGGTGGCATACCAGCGCGTCTGCGCGGTCTTGAAGTCGAAGGCTTTGTCCATTTCTCGCATACAGGTCCTGTGTCAAAGAGGCATCGTCGGATCGGGGCGCTCCGCGCCCGCTGGGGTTTCGAATGGAGAACAGCGCCAGGTCATCCGCGGAGGCGGAGCCTGGCCGTCATACGGTGACCCGTGTCCGGACCAGACCCATCCCCATCGGCGACGCAGGGCCGCAAGGGGAAGGGATGGCAGTCGACCGGGACATGGGGACGCACTCCAGAAGACTCCAGCCTAGCACGCGAGGGGCTGGATCGTCCCCGGGTTCGATGGTTGTATGTTGTTCAATACGTGCGCTTCCCATTGTCGAGGGTGCTCCATGGAGCGAGTGTTCATCGGTGTGCTTTGGCTGCTGTTCCTGTGCCCTCTCCGGCTCCTGGGGGCGCCCTTGACGATCTACACGGAGCTTTTCCCTCCTGACCAGTACCTCGCTTCGGATGGTCGTTTGACGGGGTACGTGGTCGAAGTTGTACAAGAGATCCAAGCGCGCACCGGAAACCAGGACCCGATCCAGGTCGTTCCATGGGTGAAGGCATACCGAGAGATCCAGGAACGGCCCAACACGGTGCTCTTCTCGATGGCCCGGATCCCGGAGCGGGTGCCCCTGTTCCACTGGGTTGGTCCCGTGAAGGAAGCTCGCAGCGAACTGTACGTGATCGCCGGTTCCAAGGTCTCCCGCCTCAGTCTTCCCCAGGCCAAGGCCCTGAGGCGCATCGGCGTGTACCGGGACGATGCCCGGGACCAGCACCTGACCCGGATGGGGTTCGCCAACCTGGATCATTCCATCGATCCGGAGGTGATCCTCAAGAAGCTCCTGCTGGGACGCGTGGATGCCATGGCCTGCGCTCCCGACATCATGCCCGATCTGCTGAAGGCGCTCGGCCGTGACTCCAGCGCGATCCGGCCCGTGTGTTCATTCCTGAAGACGCCGATCTACATCGCCATCTCCAAAGGCACATCCCCGGAGGTGGTGAAAGCATGGGGCCAGGCGCTTGAGGGCATGCGGCAGGATGGATCCTTGCAGCGTATCTACCGGGCCTACTATCCGCAGGGTGTTGCACCTGGTTCCTAGCGGCTCGATCTCTCCACCTTCATGCCCAGCGCCTCCAGCAGTCTCCGGTCGTGGTCCTCGCCGGGACCCGGCGTGGTGAGCAGCTTCTCGCCGGTGAAGACGGAGTTGGCACCGGCGAAGAAGGCCATGGCCTGCATCTCGTCGCTCATGGCCGTGCGCCCAGCGCTGAGCCGGATGCGGCTCTTGGGGAACAGGATGCGGGCCGTGGCGATCATGCGGATGAACTCGAGGGGTGGCACGGGCGGCAGGTCGGCCAGGGGCGTGCCTTCCACGGGGACGAGGTGGTTGATGGGGATGCTCTCGGGTGGCGGATCCATCTCCGTCAGCTCATGGAGGAAGTGCACGCGATGCTCGATGGTCTCCCCCATGCCCACGATGCCGCCGCAGCAGACTTCCAGCCCTGCCTGCCGCACGGCGTCGATGGTCTGGAGGCGCTCGTCGAACTTCCGGGTGCTGATGATGGTCTCGTAGAAATCCTTGCTGCTGTCGATGTTGTGGTTGTAGACCTTGCAGCCCGCTGATTTCAGGCGCTTGGCCTGGTCCGCGTTCAGCATGCCCAAGGTCACGCAGACCTCCATGCCCAGGGCGGATACGCCCCGCACCATCTCAAGTACGGCTTCGAAGTCCTTGTTGTCCCGCACTTCGCGCCAGGAGGCGCCCATGCAGTACCGGGTGGAGCCGCTGGCCAGGGCAGCCTTGGCGCCTTCAAGCACGTCCGCCACGGCCTTCATGGGTTCCACCTTGAGGCCGGTGTTGTACTTGATGCTCTGGGGGCAGTAGGCGCAGTCCTCGGGGCAGGCTCCGGTCTTGATGGAATCAAGGGTGCAGAACTGGATCTCCGAAGGGTTCCAGTGCTCCCGATGGACCGACGCCGCGCGGAAGAGCAGCTCGGGGATCGGCAGATCGTGGATGGCGCGGATGTCGGCGGGAGTGGTCACGCGAAGCCTTGTGTCTAAAGGATCCAGGCTACCACGGGGGGGCGGATCGACCGATTCGTGGTTTTCCGACACACTCTCGGGCATGCCTTCCACCCTCCCGGCCCGTGTCCTGCGCCGCGGCTCCCTGCCGGACGTGTTCACGTACGCGCTCTTCGCCTGCGCCCCCTACCGGGGCTGCGGGCACGGTTGTGCCTACTGCGACGGGAGGGCGGAAAAGTATTACGTGGAAGGCGACTTCGAGCGGGACATCGTCGTGCGCCGTGAGCTGCCCGGGCGGCTCCGCACCGAGCTGGCGGGTCTCCGGGAGTGGGGTGCGCTGAGCTTGGGCTCCGGGGTCACCGACGCGTACCAGCCCTGCGAGCAGGAGCATGGCCTCCTGCGCCAGATCCTGCAGGTCCTTGACGAGCGGGCCCAGGAGGGACTGAGGCCGCTGCCGGTGGTGATCCTGACCAAGTCCGCACGGATCCTGGAGGACCTGGAGGTCTGGTCGCGCCTGAACGCCCAGGCCGCCGTGCTGGTCATGGTCTCCATCACCTCCCTCGACGAGCAGGTGCGGGAGGCCTTCGAACCCGGCGCCTCGCCCTTCGCCAAGCGCCTCGAGGTGCTGCGGCGCTTCAAGGAGGCCGGCTGCCTCACGGGTGCGCTGGCCATGCCCTTCCTGCCCGGAGTTACGGATGACACGGCCTCCATGGCTGCGCTCTTCCGCACGCTCGAGGCCCTTGACGTGGACTTCCTCCAGCCTGGGGGGCTCACCCTGCGGCCGGGTCGACAGAAGGCCCACTTCCTGTCCGTCCTTCGAGCCTTCCGGCCGGAGCTGGAGACGCTCTACCTCGACATCTTCCGGGAAGAGCGGCCCTCCGGGGTGCCGGCCTGGGACCACCGGAAAGCCTGGCAGGAGCGCCTGGCGAAGGTGCCTTGCAAGGTCCCATGGATGCTTCCCCATGCGGGTGTCCGCCGCCTGCTGGAACCCCAGGATGAGCTGGCCGTGGTGTTCTGGCAGATGGGTGAGCTCTTCCGCGCGCGGGGGGTGGATACGCGACCGCTCAAGCAGGCGGCCTCGAGCTATGAAGCGTGGCTCAAGGCACGGCGCACGGAGTTCCGCCGGCATCGGACCCTTCCGCCCGGCTGGCTGGTCCAGCGGCTGGAGGAGGCGGCCCGGAGCCGGGAACTGGCCCGGGTGTTGGCCAATCCCAAGCTCGCGCGGTTCGCCGAACAGGTCGTGCTGGAAAAGGCGTTGCTGGATCCCGTGACCCTCCGCCTTCAGTCCTCCTCGTTGAGCCGGTAGCCCACGCCGGGCTCAGTCAGGAAGTACCGGGGGCGGGTAGGATCCGCTTCGAGCTTGTGTCGTAGCTGCGCCATGTAGATGCGCAGGTAGTGGTTCTGGCCCTCCCCGCCCGGTCCCCACACGTCGGACAGGAGCTGGGCGTGGGTGGCCACCTTCCCGGCGCGCCGCACCAGGGCTTCCAGCAGCTTGTATTCCAGGGCCGTGAGGCGCACGGTCTCCCCGTGCAGCAGGACTTCGCGCTTCTCCAGGTCCACGCGCAGGCCGCCCTGCTCGAAAACCGGCTCCGCACGGGGGCTCCGCACGGCGTGGCGCAGGGCCACCCGGAGGCGCGCGAGCAGCTCAGCGGCTCCGAAGGGTTTCGTCAGGTAGTCGTCCGCCCCCAGGTCGAGGGCCTTCACCTTGGTCCGCTCCTGGCTGCGGGCGGAAAGAATGATCACGGGACGCCGACTCCAAGTGCGGATGTCCTCGAGCACCTTCAGGCCGTCCTGGTCGGGCAGCCCCAGGTCCAGCAGCACCAGATCCGGATTGTGGCTGCGGGCCATGGCCATGCCTTCGGCCGCCGTGGCGGCCTGGAGGACCTGGTATCCCTGGTTGCCCAGGGTCGGGGCCAGGAAACGCCGAAGGGCCGGCTCATCCTCGACGATCAGGAGCAGGGTCTGGCTCATGCGGGGGACTCCGCGGGGGGTGGTGGTGTCTCGCCCTCCAGGGGCAGGGAGATCCGGAAGGAGGCACCACCCTGGGGAGAGGGCTCCACCCAGATCCGGCCGCCATGGGTGCGGGCGATGGCCTCGCAGATGGCGAGGCCCAGACCCACGCCGCCATCGCCACCGGGCAGGCGGAAGAACTTGTCGAAGATGCGCTCCCGCATCTCCTCGGGCACACCAGGGCCTTCATCGGAGACGGCGAGTTCGAGGGTTTTCGCGCCCATCCAGGCCTTCAGCTCCACGGGGCTGTGGGGGGCATGGCGTTGCGCATTGGAAAGGAGGTTGATGAGGAGCTGCTCCATGAGCACCGTGTCCAGGGGCACCAGGGGGAGGTCCTCCGGCAGCACCACCCGCACCTCGAGCCCGCAGCGCCCTGTTTCCATCCGGCGCAGGGCGGCGCCGATGACCTCGTCCAGGGGCTGCCACTCCTTGCGGGCGCGGATGGCGCCGCTCTCCAGGCGCGTCAGGTCCAGCAGGTTGGCGAGCAGCCGCGCCAGCCGCTCGCTCTCGTCGTGGATCATCACCAGCATGTCTCGGCGAGTGACCTCCGGCAGGGGTTCCGCGGGCAGGAGCAGGCTGCTGGCGGCGCCCTGGATGGCGGCGAGCGGGGTGCGCAGGTCGTGGGAGATGGCGCTCAGAAGGGAGTTGCGCAACCGCTCCGTCTCCCGGTCCGTGTGTGCCCGCTGGGCTGTCTCCAGCCAGCGGATGCGCTCGATGGCCAGGGCCCCCTGCACGGCGAACGCCTGGAGCGGACCCCACGTCTCCTGGGGGAAGGGGACGCCTTCAGGGCGCCGGATCCGGAGCAGCCCTTCCATGCCGTGGGTGCTCGTCAGGGCGAGGTAGGTGCATCCCTCCCGGAACAGCGGCTCCAGGGGATCCTCCCGGAGCGAGGTGGGGCCAAACTCGGGTAACAGCTGGTTTGGATCCGGCAAGGGGGGTGGATCGCTGGGTTCGGACAGAGAGACCCAGCTGCCATCCTCCCGTGGGACCAGAAGCCAGGCGTCCGCCTGGTAGAGGCTCCGGAACCGCTGGGTCAACACCTCCGCCACCTCGAGCTTCGTGGTGCAGCGGGCCAGGGCACGGCCCAGGAGGAGCAGCAGCACGGTCTCCGCCTCGCGGCGCCGGCTGGTGCGCATCTCGAGACGGAGCCGGTCCATCAGGCTCACGAGCACCTGCACCACCACAAGGGTTCCGGTGAAGTAGAGGAAGCGGGGCCAGCTCTCGAAGGCGAAGTGGAAGCGCGGTTCGGCAAAGAGGAACAAGTAGATCAGGATGCTGAGGAGGATGGCGGGCAGGGAGGCCCTTCGACTCCAGCGGTGGGTGATGAAGGCGACTCCGGCGGCGAAGACCAAGGGAATGGCCGGGAAGCCCGCCACTACTGCCAGGACGGAAGCGAAGAGGGCGCAGACCACCAGGAGCACTGCGGTGGCCGCCAGCACCCCCAGGGCATCCGACAGGGAACGGATCTGCTTGCGCTCGGAGGGGGGTGCCTCCAGGGGCACGGTGACGAGTCGCAGGGTCGGATCCCGACGCAGCAGCTCCTGGGCCTTGGAGTGCTCCAGCCGGGCCCAGAAGCCTTTGGTGCGCTGGCGTCCCATGAGGACGGCGGAAGGTCGCCGTTTCCTCACTTCCTCCACCAGACCGTTGACGAGGTTCGGGGAAGGAATCCACGCGACCTCCGCCCCCAGTTCGCGCGCCTCCTGCAGCCAGACCCGGGCCTGATCCGCCTCTTCGGGTGTCTCCTGGTCGGCGGCGGCCACGTGCAGGGCGATCCACGGGCGGCCCTGCTCCAAGGCCATCCGGAAGCCCGCGTGCACCAGCCGCAGGGTCCGGGCATCCGGTCCGACGGCCACCAGGATGGGGCCGGGGTGGATGGGGATGGGCTCGCTCACGGCGGAAGGCCTCCGATGGGACCATGATGGCATGAGGAAAAACCGTCCAAGGCGCGCAAACCCCGCACCGGAGCTTGGGTACGCGGTTTCGGCGAGACCCGTAAAAAGATCGTAAAGATTCCGGTCCCGATCCTCGGGAAGCATGGTCCCCAGGGTCTAATGGCTCCGGCCCAAGGGGACGTGCGCCCAGGGCATTCCCTCCAGGAGGTCCCAGTGAATCCCGCCACCATGCCGATCGATACCGGCAACACCGCCTTCATGCTGCTCTGCAGCAGCCTGGTCATGCTGATGACGCCGGGCCTGGCCTTCTTCTACGGCGGCCTGGTGGGCCGCAAGAACGTGCTGGCCATCATGATCCAGAGCTTCGTGTCCCTGGGCTGGACCACCGTGCTGTGGTTCGCCTTCGGCTACTCGATGAGCTTCGGCCCCACCCTGGGCGGCATCATCGGCGATCCCACCTACTACGCCTTCCTGAAGAACGTGACGCTCACCAGCATGTTCACCCTGGGCGGCAGCACGGCGGGCATCCCCCTCATCGTGCACATCGCCTACCAGATGATGTTCGCCATCATCACGCCCGCCCTCATCACGGGCGCCTTCGCCAACCGCGTGACCTTCAAGGCCTACATGCTGTTCCTGACCGCCTGGCTGATCTTCGTCTACTTCCCCTTCTGCCACATGGTCTGGCATCCCGAGGGCATCCTGGCCAAGTGGGGCGTGCTGGACTTCGCGGGCGGCATCGTGGTGCACAATACCGCCGGCCTCGCGGCCCTGGCCTCCATCCTCTACGTCGGCCGCCGCAAGGTCGTGGAGAACGTCGCCCACTCCGTGCCCCTCATCGCCCTCGGCACCGGCCTGCTGTGGTTCGGCTGGTACGGCTTCAACGCCGGCTCCGAGTTCAAGGTGGACTCCATCACCGCCTCCGCCTTCCTGAACACCGACATCGCCGCTTCCTTCGCCGCCGCCACCTGGCTCTTCGTGGAGTGGATGAACGCCAAGCAGCCCAAGTTCGTGGGCCTGCTGACAGGCGCCGTGGCGGGCCTCGCCACCATCACCCCCTGCGCCGGCTACGTGTCCCCCGCCACCTCGGCCCTCATCGGCATTCTGGCCGGCGGCATCTGCTTCTACGCCGTGGCCCTCAAGAACAAGCTGGGTTGGGACGACGCGCTGGATGTATGGGGCGTGCACGGCGTGGGCGGCTTCATCGGCGTGATCTTCCTGGGCATCTTCGCCTCCAAGGCCTGGAATCCCAACGGCGCCGACGGCCTGCTCCAGGGCAACCCCGCCTTCTTCGGGAAGCAGCTGGTGGCCGTGGCCGTCTCCAGCGTGTGGGCCTTCGTCTTCACCTACGGCATGCTGTGGATCATCGACCGCATCACGCCCGTGCGTGTGGATCCTGAGCACGAGGAAAAGGGCCTGGACACCGGGCTCCACGGCGAGGAAGCCTATCCCCAGGGACTGTAGTCGACCTTTGTCATGCAAAGAGAACGGGGAGCCGGAAGCGGCTCCCCGTTCTCTTTCTGCCAGGGATTCAGAAGCCCTGGCCGTCCCCCTTGCGACCGCGCTTCATCCCCTGCCGGTAGGCCAGGAGCTTGTCCCACTCCTGCCGCTGCTCGGGGGTGAGAAGGGTGCGGATCTCGCTGTCCAGGGCCCTCCGGTCCATCATCAGGTCGAAGGCCTTGTCCTGCATGGCCAGGTGCAGGGCGCGCAGCTCGGAGGCGGGAGTCTCGGGCTTGCGCAGGGCTTCCTGGAAGGCCTTGCGCGTGGTGGCGGCTTCCTGCTTCAGGCCCTTGGAGGTTTCAGCGTGCTTGGCCTGGAGGGCCTGGATCTGGGTCTTCTGGCTCTCCGTCAGCTTGAGCTGCTCGGCGATGCGGGCCCAGGCGCGGCTGGGCTTCGGAGCGGCTGTTGCGGATGGGGCTGCTCCGGGTCCGGCCGTCTGGGCGGCCAAGGGCAGCAGGCCCAGGGCGAGGATCAAGCCGGTTCGCGACATGAGACGGGTCATGGGAACTCCTGAGTGGATGGGTTCAAGGACGAGGTCTTGGCTTTCTTGCGTTTCTTGACGAGCGCCGGAGGAGGCTCCGCCG